>DASSNR010000278.1:0-26626 GCA_035687925.1 Gemmatimonadaceae bacterium
ATCGGAGCTCGTCCACTTGATCGCTGCGGTGATCGGCTTTCCGTCCTTGCCGGTCGGCGTGGCCGTGATGACCATGTGCCCGCCGGCGGACAACGTGAGCTGAGTGGGAGAGAGCGTTACCGTCTGAGCACTCTGCGACCCCGGAGGCTGGATGGCATCCGTCGTCGGCGCTGCCGGATCGACGCACGCGGCAGAGAGAGAAAGTATAGAGACGCAGAGCGAGAGGAGCACGTGGCGATGGGCGCGCATGAACCCTCCTGGAAGAGTCCGTTCGGCGGCTCGACTGGCGTGGCGCTCGGGTGCTGCTCGAGCGCGGTAGCCTCGTGGCTTTGCGTCGCCGGCTTTCGCCGGTTTTGCCTTTGTCGCGGGCCCCTGAGAAGGGCCGTGCGATCAGTGCCTGTTAAGAATCACTGCACTTCGACTTCATGAACCACCCCTGCAACTGCTTCGGTATAACGCGCTATACGGCGCGGCACGACGATGTGCAACTATCCCTTGAACGACTGTTGGGCGGACAGGCGGGTTACCTGGCGCTCACGTGGATGTGGTCGAACCACATGTAGTCGGTGTGGGTCTTGGAAATGGTCGGGTCCACGCCGCCCCAGACCGGATCGATCGTCAGCTGCGTGAAGCCCCGCGACGGGATCGGCAGGTTCAGATACTGGGCCACTGGCCGGCCGTCGATCCAGAACTTGATCCAGCCATCGTTCGCCCCGCTCGTGCTCTGCCCCTTCACCGAGATCTCCACCCGGTACCAGCGCCCGGGCACTACCGTCCCGTCGCCCACGTTCGGCTGGATCTTGTTCGTGTTGTAGATCTCATCGTTCATCATGAGATGATACGGCCCCCCGAAGTGGCCCTGCATCATCATCACATAGGCAATCCGCCCGCCCGGCTGGGAGGTGGTGTTGCAGTAGCTGCAGTGCACGAGGTAGATCAGCTTGCTGAAGCCCGCCGTGTGCTGCTGCCAGTCGGCGCTCACCTTCCAGTCGAAGGCGACGAAGAGCTCCTTCGAGCTGTCGAACCCCGTGAAGTACTCGCTCCCCGGCGCCGAACCCGACCCGCTGAAACCAGCCGGATACTTGAATTGCAACACGCTCGATGGCGATGCCGGCGCGCTGGCATCGGAGCCGATGGCAAGCTTGCCAGAACCGCCGCCACGCATCGTCCACCCCGTCGGTGTCAGACTGTTCCACGGATTGTCATCGACGACGTGCATCCCGCTCGGCTCATCGGTCCAGATATTGGGCGTGCTCGCGGCAGAATCCGGAGTGCTCGAAGCAGAAGTGGCAGACGTATCGGAGGGCGACGTCGCTGGCCCCGCACTGTCGGCTGCCGGGACATCTGCTGCCGGGACTTCGACGGTCGCGACGGCATGCGCTGAACCGACGCTCCCCATGATGACCGCATCCCCCGCTGCGCGCGCGACGACTTCACCACTGGCGGATACCGTCGCAACTGTTGTATCGGAGCTCGTCCACCTGACTGCGCCCGTCACCGGCTGCCCGTTCGCCCTGCCCATCGAGAGCTTCATCGACACGCTGCTCCCGATGGGGAGCGTGGCCTGACTGGGTGTGACGACGACCGATGTAACTGGCTGGAGCGCTACTGGGCCGTCGAGGCGTACGACGGGATTCGCCGCGTCAGAGCACGCAGCGGAAATGGCGAGAATTGCACAGCACAGCGAGACCACCACCGACTGACGGGCGCGCATGAACCCTCCTCGGGAGTCCGTTCGGCGGCCCGACTGGCATGGCGCGTGGAACCCAGCGGCGCGGTAGCCTCGTAGCTTTGCGTCACCGGCTTTCGCCGGTTTTGCCTTTGTCGCGGGCCCTCGCAAGGAGGGTTAGCGATCTGTGCCTGTTGTAGAGCGGGAATCCGAATACACGCGCGTCGCCGAACAACATGTAGCGGGGTGCTACGGCGATACGGCGACGACGACAACGTAAAGAACAGCACGTTCGACGTGGAGCGCAGGGCGCGCTCCCCAGATGCGACGTACACACGATACAACCGCTGGTCCCGTTGTCAACGGAAAAATCGACGCGTCATCAGCGCCGAAACGGACATCGGCTGACTACAGAGTCAGTACATGAACGTTCGTACATGAAAGTCTGTACATGAATGTCCGCCCATGCATCCGGCGCCCACCCACTCGGCGCGCCTCGATGAACGACCGGCCATCACGCATCTCGTCAGCGCTCGAGACATCGCACTGTACTCTCCACCGCCGTCGCTCGATGGCACGACTCTGGCGACGCGCGCCTCTGACTCGAAAGGGACGTACATCGAAGTCGGCCTCACAGACTCTCTCGATACTTCTCGCAGTCACCTGTGCTGGTCGCTGCAAAGCAACGTCCGTGTAGCGCCGGTACAACGCGCGACCCGAGATGACGTCGGAATGAGGTGAACACGGCAATGGCCAGTTCGCAGCTGACCTACATCCTCGGCATCTCCGCGTTTTACCACGACAGCGCCGCATGCCTGCTGCGTGATGGCGAGATCGTCGCGGCCGCGCAGGAAGAGCGCTTCACACGGAAGAAGGGCGACGCGAGCTTCCCCATGCACGCGGTCGACTACTGCCTCGGCACCGCCGGCATCACGACGCACGACCTCACGCACGTCGGCTTCTACGACAAGCCGCTCCTCAAGTTCGAGCGGATCCTCGAGACGTACCTCGCCGTCGCACCGCGCGGCTTCCGATCGTTCCTCAAGGCGGGCCCGCTCTGGGCGAAGGACAAGTTGTACATGGACCGCCAGCTCCACGCCGCGCTCCCGGGCTACGAGGGGCGCATCCTGTACGCCGAGCACCACGAGTCGCACGCGGCCAGCGCGTTCTTCCCATCGCCATTCGACGAGGCAGCCATCCTGACGATGGACGGCGTGGGCGAGTGGGCCACGGCATCGATCGGCGTCGGGCACGGCGCGGACATCGAGCTCCTCTCCGAGCTCCGCTGGCCCGACTCGCTCGGTCTCCTCTACTCGGCCTTCACCTACTACACGGGCTTCAAGGTCAACTCGGGCGAGTACAAGGTCATGGGGCTCGCGCCGTACGGCGAGCCGAAGTACGTGGACCTCATCTATCGCGAGCTCGTCGATCTGCGTGACGACGGCTCGTTCACGCTGAACCAGAAATACTTCCGCTATCGTGATGGGCTCACGATGACGAGCCCAGCGTTCGATACACTCTTCGGTGGACCACCGCGTCAGCCCGAGTCGCGCCTCACGCAACGCGAGATGGATCTCGCACGATCCATTCAGGTGGTGTGCGAGGAGATCATGCTGCGCATGGCGCGCACCGCGCATCGCGAGACGGGGATGACGCGACTCTGTCTCGCCGGCGGCGTCGCGCTGAACTGCGTGGGGAACGGTCGCCTGCTGCGCGAGGGCCCCTTCAAGGAACTGTGGATCCAGCCGGCCGCCGGCGATGCGGGCGGCGCACTCGGTGTCGCGCAGCTCATCTGGCATCGGCACTGCGAGGCGCCGCGCCACGTAACGCCGGGCCGCGACAGCATGCACGGCGCCTACCTCGGCCCCTCGTTCACTCCCGATGAGATCGCGCGCTTCCTCACGAAACAGGATGCCGCCTACGAACGACTCGAGCGCGCCGATCTCCTCGATCGAGTCGCCGAGCTGCTCGCCGAGGGGAAGGTCGTCGGATGGTTCAACGGACGCATGGAGTTCGGGCCGCGCGCGCTCGGTGCGCGCAGCATCCTCGGCGATCCGCGGAGCGCCACGATGCAGGCGCAGATGAATCTCAAGATCAAGTTCCGCGAGAGCTTCCGCCCGTTCGCGCCGAGCGTTCTGCGCGAGCGCGTGCAGGACTACTTCGAGCTGGACGGCGACTCCCCCTACATGCTGCTCGTCGCGAACGTGCGCGCCGAGCGCCGGCGTGCGATGACGACCGATGAGCAGCAGCGCTGGGGAATCGATCGCCTCAACGTACCGCGCTCCGATATCCCAGCCGTCACGCATCTCGATTACTCGGCGCGCATCCAGACCGTGAGCCGGTGCGATAACCCGGACTACTACGATCTCATCGCGGCGTTCGAGGCGCGCACCGGCTGTCCCGTGCTGGTGAACACGTCGTTCAACGTGCGCGGCGAGCCGATCGTGTGCACGCCCGACGATGCGTACCGCTGCTTCATGCGCACGCACATCGACTACCTCGTACTCGGTCCGTTCCTGCTCTCGAAGGCGACGCAGCGTCCGTGGGAGGAGACGACTGCATGGCAGAAGGAATTCCAACTCGACTGAGCATGCACAGCGCATCGGCATCGACCACGCCGTTCACGGCGGGCGACGGGCGCCGCTTCGGCTTCCCCGTCGGTGCAGCGTTCCTCGCGCTCGGCACGCTGCTGCTCTGGCGCGGCCGCCTGCTCGGCGCCGAGGCGGCAGCGGTCGTCGGCGTATCGCTGCTCATCGCCACGCTGCTCCTCCCCGCGCGACTGGGCCCCGTGTATCGCGGGTGGATGGCGCTCGCGCTCGCCATCTCGAAGGTGACCACGCCGCTCTTCATGGGCGTCGTGTATTACCTCGTGTTCACACCCGTCGGCTGGGTGCGGCGCATGCTTGGCACGCGCACGAGCACAGCTTCACGTCGAGCGGACACCGTATGGGTCGCGCGCGATGCGGCCGCGCGGCGTTCCGATCTCCAGCGACAATTCTAGGAAGGGGAGTGCGCCGATGGCACAAGGGACCAGAGCGAGCACGCCGGGATTCGCGAATGAGATGTGGGCGTACATGCGCGCACGGAAGAAGTGGTGGCTCCTTCCACTGCTCCTCATCCTCGTGCTCGTCGGTGCGTTGCTCATCGTCGCACAGAGCTCGGTGCTCGCGCCGTTCATCTACACGATCTTCTAGTCTCGCGCACGCGGGTCGCCGAGGATCGTCGCCATGCCGACGTCCACGCCGTCCAGTCGCGGCAGACGTGTTCTCTTCCCCTTCATCACGGGCGTGCTCGCGCTCGCCGTTGTCGAAGGGGCCGCATGGCTCATCACGCCGGTCGCGGATCGCGTGCTGGGCGAGGACATTCGCCCCACCACGAAGATCTACGCGGAGCAGTCGCAGCGCATTCGCGAGCTGCTCGATTCGACGACGCCGCATCGCTTGCAAATCGATTCCATACTCGGCTGGCGGTATGCACCGAACTTTCGCGATGCGCGCGATCAGCTCAACGCGATGGCCCTCCGCAGCGATCGCGAGTACGCACCCACGCCGCCGCGCGGTGTGCTGCGCGTCGCCGCGTTCGGCGATTCGTACGTCTACGGCACTGAGGTCGACAACGCGAACGCGTGGCCCACACTCATGGAGGTCGACAACCCGCGCCTCGAGGTACTGAACTACGGCGTCGGCGGCTACGGGCTCGATCAGGCGTATCTGCGGTACCTGCACGAGGGGAGCCTGCTGTCGCCGCAAGTCGTTCTCCTGGGCTTCACCGAGGATGACCTGCGCCGAGTCGTGAACGTCTACCGCCGCTTCATCTCCGATGCGGAATATCCGCTCTTCAAGCCACGCTTCCAGTTCGCGCGCGATGGAGAGCTCGTGCTGGAACCCGCTCCGGTACGCACGCGCACGGACTACGAGCGCCTGCTGTCACACCCCGCATCGGTGACACGTTTCGGTTCGGATGATGCCTGGTACGACGCGGCCGTCTACGACGATCCCCTCTACAACTACTCCGCCGCCGTCCGCCTTGCGAGCACGCTCGGCGAGCGCGTGTACCATCGCTATCTCTCGCGCGACCGGCTCATCGCGGGCGAGCGCTTCAACCCGTCGTCGACGGCGTTCCGGATTCAGATGGCCATCTTCCGGCAATTCGCAGACTCCGTCCGTGCAGCCGGACGCGCGCCGCTCGTCGTCGTGCTTCCCGGGCGCAGTTCGGTGGAGCAACGCTTGGCGGGCCAGCCCCGCCTGGACGATCCGCTCCTTGCGCAGTTGAAGGCCGACAGCATCCCGTATCTCGACGCCGCCGATGCGTTCGCGGCGACGACGGCGCCGCGCAATGTCGCGAGATGGTTCGCGCCCGGCGGGCACTATTCGCCCATCGGGAATCGCATCGTCGCCGCATGGTTGGCAGCGCGGATTCCCACGATGACGTTGCGTCCAACCGTCGCGTCTGGACGCCGGAGCGCGGCACGCCCGGTCGCTACATCAGCGTCGCGTAACTAGCGCGCAGCGTCCGCCCGACGACATCCCAGCTGTATCGTTCCTCGACGGTGCGGCGACCGGCCTTCGCGAGCCGCTCGCGCAGCGTGGCATCCGACAGGAGCGCGAGCACCGCGTCGGCGAACTCCTCCGGCGTATCGCGGATCAGGATGTTCTCTCCGTCGATCGCGCACAGCCCTTCACATCCGCGCGAGCTGGCGACGACGGGGCGGCCCATCGCCCACGCATCGAGAATCTTGATGCGCGTGCCACCTCCGACGCGGATCGGAACGACGGTGCACGCCGCCTCGGCGACATGCGGGCGAACGTCATCCACCTGTCCCAGGCACCGCACGCCCGGCGCGGCATCGTACCGCGCCTGATTCGCCGGCGTGCTGCGACCGATCAACCGGAGTGATGCAGCGGGGCATCGCGCCCGCACGCGCGGCCAGATCTCCGACAGCAGATAGTCCACGGCGTCGCTGTTCGGAAAGAGGTGCGTGCCACCCACGAACGCAACGCGATGCGGAACGACCGTGCTCGCCGGCAGCGGCGTGAAGAAATGCGTATCGACGCCGTTCGGAACGATCGTCGTGCGGGCGCCCGGCGCGTGGCGCGCGAGGCGCTCGGCATCCACCTGTGACATCACCACGTTGGTGCTGAAGCGCGGACACAGCTCCCGCTCCACACGCTCGATGCGATCCGCCTGCAGGCGAATGTAGGATGCGAGGACGCGCGACCGAACGTTCGCGGCGCGCTGGCGCATGATGTCGGATTCGATGTCGTGATGCGTGCACGCGATGGGACGCGCGGGCAACGACTCGATCCAACCGTGCAGGTCGAGACTGTCGACGTGGATGAGCGACGGCTCGCACCGCGCGAGCACGTCATCGAGGTGGCGGCGGAATTCGTCGCTCTCGTACTCGTAGTACGTGTACGCCCGTCCGGTTGCCAGACTCTTGAGGTGATCCCCCGCGCGCCGCGCCACGGACCACTCGGCCGCGATCGGGACCACCGCCGCCACGCGGACGCCGGCCATCTCGAGTGCGCGCCGCGCCGCGTCTCGCGCACCGCCGTCGGCCTGATGCGCGGCTCGCGAAAACATCACCGCATGCACGCAGAATTCCTGCGTGAGCTGCCGGAGGATGTTGTAGCTCCGGATGGCGACGCCCAGGTTGGGCGGATACGGCAGGCAGTGCGAGAGAAAGAGTAGTTGAGGCTTGGCTGACATGCGTACGATGGGAGCGCTCGACGTCGAGAGATGGAGAACCGTCCCCACCATTCGCGAAAAGCGTGCGATGACGGGGACGGTTGGAAGCCTGACCGGAGGCAAGCCCCGAGCGTGTCAGGCAGAAATCACGCCGAGCGTGTGCCTACCGGCCGCTCACGTAGAAGTGGCCGTACCACATGTAGTCAGCGTGCGTTTTGCTGATGGTGTTGTCGACACCGCCCCACACCGGGTCAATGTGCACCTCGCTGAAGTTCGCTCCGCGCAGCTTGGCGTTGGTGTAGCGCGCGGCCAGCTTCCCGTTCACCCACCACTCGACCAACCCGTCGGGCGCCGCATCCGACGACGACTTCCTGAAGTGCATCTCGATCTTCTGCCACTGCCCGGGGACGAGTGGCACGTTGTTCACGTTCTGCGTCCACCACTTCCCACCATCGCTCGCTTCGTTCGAGATCTCGAGATGGTAGGGGCCGCCCGGCGGTCCGTAGCACACGACGAGCACCGCTTCGCGATTGCTCCCTTCCCGCTGGAACAGATAGAACATCTTGTTCACGTTGGAGGTGTGCCCCTGCCAGTTCGCGCTCACCTTCCAATAGAAGCCCAGGTAGACCTCGCCCTTCGACATCTGATAGTACTCGAGCCCAGGGCCATATCCACCGCCGCTGAAGCCCGCGGGGTAGTAGAACTGGAGCACGTTTGCATCGCCGGTCGGCACCGTCGCGTCAGGCACAACACTCACGTGGTTGTACGTGTCGTACTCCTGCCAGCCAAGCGACGTCACGCTATTCCACGGCTGATCGGTCACCATGCTGAACCCCAAAGGCTGGTTCGTCCAGAGACCGGACGGAGTAGGTGTCGGTGTCGGCGACGGTGTCGAGCTGGAGTCCGTCCCGCTGGAATCCGTCGGCGGCGGAACGGGTGACGACATCACGACGGTGACCGTCGCAATCGTCATCTGCCCCTGATACGTCGCGCGAATCGAGGCAATCCCCGCGGAGACACCCGTAACGAGCCCAGATGTCGAGACGCTCGCCACCTGTGCGTTCGAGCTCTCCCAGGCCACACCCTGCGTGAGGGATTGGCCCCCGATCGCGACGGCGAGTTGCAGGGTCTGGCCGACCGTGAGATCGGCCTTCTGCGGCGCGACCGCCACCGAATCCACGGGAGCAGGCTTGACGATCGTCACCGCGGCGCTGGCGTATGCGCCGCCCGCAGCTGCGGTGATCACCGCATTACCGGGCGCAACAGCGAGCACATCTCCACTGTCGGAAACGGCCGCGATGGTCGTGTCGGAGCTGACCCACTTGACCGGCGCCGATACCGGCTTCCCGTTCGCGTCAACGGGTGAGGCGGTGATCGCCACATGCGCGCCGGTCGAGAGTGTGGCGTGCGCGGGCGACACGGTGAGCGACTGCACGGCGACGGGCAGTGACGGCGGCACGACGTCCTGTGCCGGTCCGACAGAGTCGGTGCAGGCGGCTGAGATGGATAGGAGTGAGACGCAAAGCGAGATGAACACGCGATGATGGGCGCGCATCGAACCCTCCTCGGGAGTTCGTTCGGCGGCCCGACTGGCGTGGCACTCTCACTGGCGGAGTGCGGTAGCCTCGTGGCTTTGCGTCACCGGCTTTCGCCGGGTTTGCCTTTGTCGCGAGCCCATGAGGAGGGCCGTGCGATCAGTGCCTTTATGAGGTGTTACGGTCTATTGTCGACTGCATGAACTACCCCTGCACCTTCTGGATACGACCACACGTTGCTCGGCACACCAGCACCATTGCAAACGTGCGTCCAACAATTCCGCGAGATTGGAGGAACCGCGCCTGTTGGGCGCGGATCCCCCGATCTCGCGGCACATCTACTTCCTTACTACCGCCCGCTGATCCGAATGCTCCCGAACCGCTGGTAATCGCTATGCGACTTCTTGACCGAGTTGTCGACACCGCCCCACACCGGGTCGACGTGCACCTCGCTGAAGTTCGACGCGCGCAGCTTCGCGTTCGTGTAGCGCGCCGCCAGCTTCCCATTTACCCACCACTCGACCAGGCCATTGGGCGCTGCATCCGACGACGACTTCTTCATGTGCAGCTCGACCTTGTACCACTGTCCGGGGACGAGCGACACATTGTTCACGTTCTGCGTCCACCACTTCCCACCATCGCTCGCCTCGTTCGAGATCTCGAAGTGGAACGGTCCACCCGAAGATCCGTGCGCAACGAGGAAAACAGCCTGACGCTTCTGCCCCTGCCGCTGAAAGACGTAGAGCAGCTTGTTGACGCCGGAGGGGTGTCCCTGCCAGTTCGGGCTCAGCTTCCAGTAGAAGCCGAGGTAGATCTCGCCCTTCGACATCTGGTAGTAAACCAGCCCCGGGCCGTACCCGCCGCCACTGAAGCCCGCAGGATAATAGAACTGCAGCGCTTTGCCGTCGCCCGTCGGGAGCGACGCATCCGACTCCACCGTCACGTGGTTGTACATGTCGTACTCCTGCCATCCGAGCGAGGAGACTCCGCCGTTCCACGACTGATTGGTGAGCGCTGAGAATCCCGCGGGCTCATTCGTCCACAGCCCTGAGGCGTCCGATCCAGTCGACGGCGTCGTGCTCGAATCCGTTGGCGTGGCGGACGTCGCGGCCAGCACCGTCACCGCAGCGGTCGCCGACACTCCATTGGCAACCACGGTGATCTTGGCATTACCGGGCGCGACCGCGGCCACCTGGCCACTGTCGGACACCGTCGCGACCTTCGGATCGGAGCTGGACCACGTGACCGTCGTCTTGACCGGCTTCCCATTCGCGCCGAGCGGCGTCGCCGTGATCGCCACGTGACCGCCCGTCGAGAGCGTGGCCTCCGTAGGCGTGAGCGCGACCGTCTTCACGGCGACCGGAAGCGCGGGCTGCAGAACATCCTGGTTGGGACCGACTGTATCGGAGCATGCCGCCGAAATGGCGAGCAGCGAGACGCAAAGCGAGATGAATGCGGGATTGCGGGCGCGCATGAACCCTCCTCGGGAGTCCGTTCGGCGGCCCGACTGGCGTGACGCTCAGGTGGTGCGGGGAGCGCGGTAGCCTCGTAGCTTTGCGTCGCCGGCTTTCGCCGGGTTTGCCTTTGTCGCGGGCCCTCGTGGAGGGCCGTGCGATCATCGCCTGGAATGGAACGTTGATACGGTAAGAACTACATGAGCTGCTGGTGTCCTGCCCGCCGGAGAGTGCTCGGTACGCGCAGTGCCGCTGCGCCTACCAGAGACTCTCCATAATCGATGCGGGCGGGGTCGTGCTTCTGTGATGCTCGACCGGTTCAACCGGTCCGTTCTACCGCCCACTCACGTGGACGAGTCCAAATCGCTGATAGTCGTCGTGCGTCTTCCACAAGTTCCGGTCGATACCGCCCCAGACCGGATCGATGTGGACCTCGCTGAAGTTCGACGCGCGCAGCTTCGCGTTCGTGTAGCGGGCAGCGAGCTGTCCGTTCACCCACCACTCGACCAGACCGTTGGGAGCGCCATCGGACGACGCCTTCTTCACGTGCATCTCCACCTTGTACCACTGGCCGGGTACGACCGGGATGTTGTTCACGTTCTGCGTCCACCACTTCCCACCATCGCTCGCCTCGTTCGAGATCTCGAGATGGTAGGGCCCGCCGGGCGCGCCGTGCGCAACCAGGAAGACCGCCTCGCGGTTGTCCCCCTCCGCCTGGTACAGGTAGAGCACCTTGTTCACGCCGGACGTATGACCTTCCCAGTCCGGGCTCAGCTTCCAGTAGAAGCCGACGTACAGCTCGCCGGCTGAGAGCGGGTACATCACGACGGCCGGCCCGTGACCGATCCCGTCGTACCCCTTGAAGTAGTCGAACTGCAGGACGTTCGCCTCGCCGGTCGGCACGCTCGGGTCGGAGACGGTCCGCACCCAGTCATGCCCGTACTTGTAGACCTGCCAGCCCAGCGAGGACATGCTGTTCCACGGCTGATCGGTGAGCGTGTGCAGCCCCGACGGCTGGTCCGTCCACAGCCCCGATGCACCGGAGTCGGACGACGGCGCGCCGGATGTCGGACCGTTCGTGCCCGCCGAATTCGATCCCGACACATCGATGGTCGCCTGTGCGTGGGCATCGCCGACGCTCGCCGTGATCACGGCCTCGCCCGGCGCGACGGCGGCGACATCGCCGCTGTTCGACACCTTGGCGATGGTCGTGTCCGAGCTCGACCAGGTGACGGAACCCGACACGGTCTTGCCGTTCGGGTCGCCGGCCTTGACCTGCAGCGCGACGTGGCTCCCCTGCGAGAGCGTCGTCTGGCTTGGCGTGACGACGACAGATTTGGAGGAATTATCAACGATCGGCCCATCGGGGCCGAGAATCGGATTCGCCGCGTCAGAGCACGCGGCGGAAATGGCGAGAACTGAAGCGCACAACGAGAACAGCACCGACTGACGGGCGCGCATGAACCCTCCTCGGGAGTCCGTTCGGCGGCCCGACTGGCGTGACGCTCAGGTGGTGCGGGGAGCGCGGTAGCCTCGTAGCTTTGCGTCGCCGGCTTTCGCCGGGTTTGCCTTTGTCGCGGGCCCTCTCGAGGAGGGGTAGCGATCAGTGCCTACTATGGAGCGGGATAGCGAGTACACGCACGTCGCCGAACAACGAGTAGCGGGACGCTACGGTGATACGGCAACGACGACAACGAAAAATCACCACGTTCGACTTGGGGCGCAGGGTGCGCTCCACGAGCGTGACGTACGCAGGTTACAACCCTGGGCAGGAAAGTCAACAGAGTTTAACGCGCTCGAGCGGCGCCATTCTTGACTGACTACACAGTCAGGAGGCCAATCCGGCGCCCGTCGACCTTGGCCCGCTCCGGTCAGGCGTGGTTCAGCTCGCCCTCCGCCGCCACTCGCCCGGGACCGTATCGGGCACCCAGCGCTCGACACCACGCGTGGACGCCGGCGACATCCCGCCCCGACACCAGCCCGTGCGTCGGCACCGTGAACAACGACCTGCCGAGCAGCGCCGCCCCGCGCGGTCCGATTTCACCCTCACACAGACACGGCCGCAGCTCCTCCTGCTCGGCGAGCGTCCGCGGATAACCGCGCAGGATCCCGAAGCGCGGGTCGCTCTCGCGCCCCGCGAAGTCGATGACCGGCAACCGCAGATGGCCCGAGCGCCCCCTCGCAATTGGCGTGACGACGCGAAGCCCGTTCGCATCGCCAATGCTCGCGGCCAGCTCCCGCGCACGCCGCTGGCGCCGCGCCACCTCGGCATCGGCTCCCGCAATCGCGTCCCGGACGATGGCCGCCGCGGCAATCGACATGGCCCGCGGCTCGTGCGCCGGATGATAGACCATCTCGCCCAGGCGCAGCGCGGGGATCGACGCGGGTATTCCATAAAGCGATGGCCGGCCGAATACCCACTGCGCTCCGGCCGCCACGACCTCGCGCCATCCGGCGCCGCCGTGGTCGAGTGTGGGCTGCAGTGCGGAGACACGTGTCGCCCACTCCGGTCTCGTCGCGAGCAGTGCTCCGCCTCCCCCACCCGTTACGCCCTTGCCGCGCCCAAAGCTCAACACGGTGAGCGGTCCGAACGCGCCCAGCACCTTCCCGTCGAGCGTGCCGCCACTCCCCTGCGCTGCATCCTCAATGACGTGCACGCCCGCACGCTCGGCGAGCACGGACACGCTGGCGACGTCCGCCGGGTACCCGTACAGATGCGCCACGACGATCGCGTCCACGCCGCGCGCGAGCACGCGCTCGACGCTCTCGAGATCGGGGCTCAGCGTCGTGGGGTCGAGGTCGTATAACCGCACCTGAACGCGTGCGCGGATGGCGGCGGCGGTGAGATCGATGCAGCAGTAGGCCGGAAAGGCGACGGTGCCCCCCTCGTGCGCCGTGACTCGGAGCGCCATCACCAGCGCGGACGTGCCACTGTCGGTGAGTACGACCGCGCGTGCGCCGTAGCGCGCGGCGAGCGCGCTGGCGACGTGCGCGCGATGCGACCGACCCGCGTGCACGAGCGCGGAGCCGGCTGCGCGCATCAACGACCGCATACGGACCGGCGAGTGGACGGGAAGCTGCTGTCGCGCGATCACGGGATGTACTGCACGATCCGCGGACCGAGCGCGGTGGCCACGCTCACCGGGAGCTTCTTCCACACGCGCGGGCCCCACGCGTAGCCCGAGTCCTTGGGTGAAGGCGTCGTCGTGCCCGGACGCGTGGCGAGGTCGTACCACCAGAGCGGCTCGTCGCGCGAGCCCCATTGCAGCTTGAAGCGGTGCGTCCCCTCCCCCGGCGTGCACCGGCCGAAGTTGAAGACGCGAGCGCCATCGTGGATGGCGCGCTCCATGAACGACCAGTAGAGCAGCATGTTCGCCGCAATGCGCTTGTACTCGACGAGCGCCGACGCCCACGTCATCTCGACTTCGTCCGCCCACCGGAGCGCGCACCCGGCAGCGATCGCGCGCCCCTGATAGTACGCGCACGAGAACCACGCGTCCTCGGGGAAGTGCTCGGCGATCGCCTCGAAGAATTTCAGCGGTTGCGTGGGCGTGCCGAGGTCGCGCATGTGGCGCGAGAACACCTGGAAGAATGGCTCGACCTCGCTCGCGCCGAAGCGGACGGTCACACCCTCCTTGCGCGGACGGCGCACCTGGCTGCGCACCTTGGCGTCGAGCTGCTTCCACAGGACGTCGGGATCGCGCGGGAGATCGAGGAGCACGGTGATCTTGCGGTGTGACACCGGAATTCGCACGGGGAGCGGCACTCGACTCCGGAGCTCCAGTAGCTTCACGTCATCGCGCTCGGCCAGCTCGACGGCGTGCGACACGAGCGCCTGCGTCGCGCGCTCGCTGCCCAGGGGCCCACCATAATTGAGGAAGGGCATCGAGACGAGGTAGTGCCCGAACGCGACGCTCTTCACGCGCACCAGCGGAAGCACACCCGCGAGGTGGCCGTCGTCCGTTCGCGCGGAGAGGTAGAGACATTCGTGCCCGAACACCCGGCCGATCACCGAGCGCCAACCGGACAGGTGAAAGTGCGTCCACCCCGGCGAGCGTCGGACGAGCGCGTCCCACTCGGCAGCGTCACCGGTGAAGGTTGAAACGTGCATGGCCGTTCCCCGGGGCGCGGCGCTCAGGCCGTTTGTGTCGTGGTGACGGCGGGCGCCTGCAGGTGGAGGCAGCGAGCGATGGACGTGAAGCGGAACTCGCTCAGCAGCAACTCGAGCCGCGGCTGCGTGCGCCTGAGGCCGACGTAGTGTCGCATGCGCGCGGGCCACCACACCGGCAGCCGCGGCTGATCGGGGTCGAGCTCCCACGGATGGATATAGAAGGTGCCGGGGATCCCCGCCTCGCTGTGCTCGTAAAACGCGCGGCGGATGACGCTGTAGGGGAAGTGCCGCAAATACGCGCCGCCCGCCGCGGGGATGCGCACGTTCCCCACCGGGATCGTGGTGAGCGGCAGCTCGCACAGCGAGCCCGACGCACGCCGGATCACATGCGGGATGGGCGGCGCCGAGGGGTAGCCGTAGCCCGGACGACGGATCGGAAAGAGACTCGAGTCGTAGCGGTACCCTTCCTCGATCAGCACGTCGAACGCCCACTCGCTGCCGGGCACGATCGAAAAGTTCGGCGCGCGGAATCCGAACACGGGCTGACCGCTCACGTCCTCGAGCAATTCCTTGGACGCACGGATCTCCTCGCGGAATTCCTTGGGCGTCATCTCCGTGATGCGCCGATGCCACCAGCCGTGCGACGCCACCTCGTGTCCGGCGGCGGCGATGCGACGCACGACATCGGGGTGATGCTCCGCCACCCATCCCAGCGTGAAGAACGTGCCCAGCGCACCGTGGCGCGCGAGGAGCTCGAGCAGTGTATCGACGGTCGCGTCGACACGGCTCGGGAAGTCGCGCCACTTCGCGCGTGAGATCACCGCGTCGAACGCGCTGACCTGAAAGTGCTCCTCCACGTCCACCGTGAACATGTGCTCGATGGTGGAGTATCTCGGCGCAGGCGTCAGGCGTGCGGACTCGGAGGGGATTGATGTCGTCTCTCGCATCGCGCGGCCATATTGCAGTTACGGTGCCATTCGTGCGTCGGGGTGCTCGCGGTCACATCGCGCGCTCGCGTCGGCCGACGGTGTGTCATCTCGTGCGCCGGAGAGTGGCACACCTTGTTCACGCATGCTACGGAACGTTGCGGTGATTCAACGGAAGACGATCGGATTCGCACTCACCATCGCGGGATTCCTGGCGATCGCGGCGCTCACGCTGACGCCGAACCCTGGCGGTGCGCGGCCGAGCGCGAGCCTGTGTCTCGTGTGCGGGAGCTACGGCGGCACCGACGTGGTGCTCAACATCCTGCTCTTCATCCCGTTCGGCTTCGGGATGCGGCTCTCGGGGCTGCGGCCGCGTCGAGCGTTCGTGATCGCCGCACTTACCTCGCTCGCGATCGAGCTGTTGCAGATTCACGTCGTCGTCGGGCGCGACGCGAGCCTGGGCGACCTCGTGAGCAACAGCCTCGGCGGCGCGATCGGGATCGGGCTGGCCAGCTGCTGGCGCTCGTGGCTCCTTCCGAATGCACGCGTCGCCCGGCGATTGATGAGTGCAGGGCTCGCGCTCTGGTTGCTCATCTTGGCCGGCTCGGCGTGGGGTGCGCGTCCGTCGCTCACACGGTTGACATACGTGGGACACTGGGCATCGCTCACCGGCCCCGGCCCCCTGTTCACGGGGAAGGTCATCGATGTTTCGGTGGGACACGCTCCGCTGCCGTGGAACGTCATCGCCAACAGCGGCGATCTGCGACGGTGGCTCCTCGCCGGCTCCCCGCTCCGCGCCACGGTGACGCTCGGCTCGCCGATCGACGGCCTCGTCCCGATCACTCGCATCACAGACATCAGCCGAACCGAGATCATCATGCTCGGGCAGCAGGGGCGCGACCTCGTCTTCCGCATGCGCACGCACGCGAGCGACTTGCGACTCCGCGATCCCGCCGTGCGCATCGAGAACGCCTTCCCGAGCGCGACCGCGGATGCGCAGGCCCCGCTCGCGCAGCCCGACACGCTCCGCATCGCGGGGGGTTACACGGGCAGATCGTATCGCGTCTCGGTGATCGGGCCGCGGATGGCGGCGAGCCGAGAGATTCGCCTGAGCCCAGGACTCGGCTGGAGCTTCTTCCTCCCGTTCAGCTACGCGTCCGGGCGCGTGACGGTGTGGCTCACCGCTCTCTGGCTCGGCGGGCTACTACTCCCGATCGGCTTCTGGGCCGCCCGCGCCGCGGATAAACCGCGGCGGCGCGTGCGCGGAGCACGCGGGACACCCCCCGCCGCACTGTACGCCGCTGTCATCGCCGCGGCCGCTGTCTCGATCGCGATCGGGCTCGGACTCGTACCGCTGATATTCGGCGAGCTGCCCGTACAATGGTGGGCGTGGGTGGCGTGCGCGGCCGGCGCGATCGCGGGTGCCGCTTTCGGCCACCTCACTCTGGCCGCGGAGGACCGCGGATCGTCTCGAGGCGCGACGTCGGGCGAGCCGCGGGTCACCGCGGATGAGCTCCAGGCGAATGGGGGGCCGCGGATGAACGCGTAGAACGACAAGAGGGGAACCGCGGATTGCCGCGGATGAACGCGGATACTGCAACAACAACGGCAACTACGGATAGCCGCGCATGAACGCGGATCGAACCGGATGGGCCGAGAGGGCCGGTGCGCAACGGGCCACTGAATTGTTTGGGGGTGCGAGGGCGAGCCTCGAGTGGCAGCGCCAGCACCCGAGGGCAAACTGGCTTCTCTCGTGCAAGAGGGCGCGCTCCGGTGCACCGAGCCTCGCCTTATTCCCCCCGAAGGATCTTCTCGGCCCTGGCGTCCCGAGCCCTTCTCTGGTCGCGATCGATCCGCGTTCCATCCGCGTTTATCCGCGGCTCGCTGTTGCAGTTGTCGTATCCGCGGCCCCTCGTGTCGTGATCCGTGACCATCCGTGGTCCCCTGAATAGTCGATCCGCGGTCCCATCCGCGGCCCGGGGTTGATCGCGATCTGATCCGCGGCCAGTATTGCATCGTGCCAGGAATCCTCATCGCATTCGACCTGATGATCGCTGTCGTGCGGCAGGCGGTCTTCGTGATCGCCGCGGTCGCGCTCGTGGTCTTCGGGGTCGACTGGCTCGTGCGCACGCGCCGGATCAATCCGTTCAATCCTATCGCGCGCTTCTACCGGCGTGGGATCCACCCGGTGATGCTTCCCGTCGAGCGGCGCATCGTGCGCGCGGGGGGGATGCCTACCAGTGCGCCGTGGTGGACGCTCGTCGGAGTCGTCATCGGCGGGATTCTCCTCATCGTGCTGCTCGGGTTCGCGCGCTCGGTGTTCGCGAGCGCGATGATTGCGGCGAGCTCGGGCGGCGCGGGGATCTACTATCTCGTCATCTCGTGGACGTTCGGCATTTTGCAGGCGGCGGTGCTGGTACGCGTGATCTCATCGTGGCTCAGGCTGCCGGAGTGGAAATGGTGGCTGCGATGGTCGGTGGTGCTGAGTGAACCGATCCTTCGTCCACTGCGCCGCATCATCCCGCCGTTCGGGATGATGGATGTCACACCCATTGTCGCGTGGTTCGGGCTCTGGATCATCGAGGGGCTGCTCCTCGGTCGCCTGTAGCGTGAGCGAGTTGCCCGTACAGGACCGGACCGGCGGCGTGCGCTTTCGCGTCCGCGTGCAGCCGCGTGCATCACGGAGTGACATCGATGGCGTGCGCGACGGCGTGTTGCGGGTACGGCTCATGAATCCGCCAGTGGACGGCGCCGCGAACGAGGCGCTGGTCGAGCTGCTCGCCGACACGCTGGACGTGGCGAAACGATCGGTGCATATCGTAGCGGGAGCGACGTCGCGCACGAAGGTGATCGACGTCGATGGCCTGGACAGGGACCGGGTGCGGGAACGGCTCGCGCGCTGGACGACCGACGATCACAGGTGAGGCATGGCAGAAATTCTCCTGATCGGCACTGACGAATCCTTGCTCGAGGGGCTCGCGCAATCGCTCGCCGCGATGGGGCACCGAGCGCGCATCATGTCCGGCGTCGCGGAAGGCGCCGAGTTTGCGGCGCTGGAGCCGCCGCTGGTGGCCGTCGTCGAGCGCTCGATTGCGATGACGGAGCCGAGTGTCGTGCGGTTGGGGTTGGCGCGTGGCGGCGCAATACTCCTGTATCACACGCCGCCCGACCACACGACCCCGTGCTCGGCCCTCGCTCCCGCGCTGCAGCGCGCCGTGTTGGCCGAGCTTTCGCTGCCGCTCGAGCGGAACCGGCTGATCGCGCTCGTGCAGCGCATCGAAGCGCGCGCGCAGGCGACAGGAGCGGGACAGCACGACACGCCGCCCGAGCATCGGGCGCTGTGAGGTGACCGCGGTCCGGGTGGCCCGCGTCACACCCATCGCGACGCCCTACAAGCAGAAGCCGCTCAGTCTTGCGCGCGAAGTTCGCCATGTCCATCGCATGGAAGGATGGCGTGGACTCGCCGCCGTCATCGCAGCGAAGCTCGCCGAGCGCGCGTGATGGCGCGCCGAGCGCTCGTGCTTGCCACACGCGCTCGAGGGCGCTAACCTTAGACACACGACAATCGTAACCGTGGCGATTTGAGGCAAATTGCGGCCACGTTAAACAATCCGCTAAAGCGCCGGCCCGACGCCTCATGCGCTTCGGGCATTTTTGTTTTCCGGTGACGACATGACCGATCGATCAGCGACAGCGCAGCCTTCTCGATATCTCGCCGAGCTTTCCCGCCGCGTCCTCATCTTCGACGGCGCGATGGGGACGAACATCCAACGTCATCATCTCACGGCCGAGGATTTCGGCGGCAAGGCGACGGAAGGGTGCAACGACTATCTCGTGCTCACGCGCCCCGATGTGATTCAGGGGATCCACGAATCGTTCCTCGCTGTCGGGTGCGACGTCGTGGAGACGTGCACCTTCCAGAGCACGCCGCGCCGGCTCCACGAATGGGGGCTCGGCGACAAGGTGTACGAGCTGAACGTCCGTGCGGCGCAGCTCGCACGCGCGGCGTGCGAGAAGTTCGCGACGCCAGAGCATCCGCGCTTCGTCGCGGGCTCGATCGGACCGTCCGGGATGTTGCCGTCGAGCGATGATCCCACGCTCTCGGCCATCACCTTCGGCGAGTTGAGCGAAAACTTCTACCAGCAGGCGCGAGCGCTCGTCGATGGCGGCGTGGACGTGCTGCTGATCGAGACGTCGCAGGACATCCTCGAGGTGAAGGCCGCCATCGCCGGGATCGAGCGGCTGTTCGCGGAGATTGGCCGCCGAGTGCCGGTGCAGGCACAGGTCACACTCGACGTGAGCGGCCGCATGCTGTTGGGCACCGACATCGCGAGCGCCATGACGACGCTCGAAGCGCTCGGCGTCGATGTGATCGGCCTCAACTGCTCGACGGGCCCCGAACACATGCGCGAGCCGATCCGCTATCTCACCGAGCATGCGTCGCGTCCGGTGTCGTGCATCCCGAATGCGGGGCTCCCGCTCAACACGGGGACGGGCGACGCGGTGTATCCGCTCGAGCCCCAACCGATGGCCAATGCGCTCTCCGAGTTCGTGCGCGACTTCGGCGTGCGGATCGTGGGCGGATGCTGCGGGACGACGCCGGAGCATCTGCGGGCGGTGGTGGAGGCGGTGCGGGGTGCGGGATGCGGGAAGCGGGATGCGGGAAGCGCAACGGCTCGTGGCGAAAAAGCCCTCTCCCCCGAGGCAGTCCCCGCTTCCCGCATCCCGCATCCCGCATCCCGCATCCCCCGCGCCTCCTCTGCCATGCGCGCGATCACGCTGCACCAGGATCCGCCGCCGCTGCTCATCGGCGAGCGGGTGAATGCGCAGGGGTCGCGCAAGGTGAAGCGATTCCTTCTCGCGGACGATTACGACGGGATCCTCGGCGTGGCGCGCGAGCAGGTGGAGTCTGGGGCGCACGTGCTCGATGTGTGTGTGGCGCTCACCGAGCGCGCGGACGAGGCGCAGCAGATGGCGAAGGTCGTCAAGCTGCTGTCGATGGGCGTCGAGTCGCCGATCATGATCGACTCGACGGAGGCCGATGTCATCGAGCGGGCGCTGGAGCACATCCCGGGGCGCGCGATCGTCAACTCCATCAACATGGAGAACGGGCGCAAGCGCATCGACGCAGTGCTTCCGCTCGTGAAGAAGCACGGCGCAGCGGTGGTGGCGCTCACGATCGATGAGCAGGGGATGGCGAAGACGCGCGATCGCAAGCTCGAGATCGCGCGGCGCATCCATGATATCGCGGTGCGTGAGTTCGGGCTCGCCTCCGAAGACGTCATCTTCGACGACCTCACCTTCACGCTCGCGACGGGAGAACAGGAGTGGGTGAACTCCGCGACTGAGACGATCGAGGGGATCCGGCTCATCAAGCGCGAGCTGCCGGGCGTGCTGACGTCGCTCGGCGTGAGCAACGTGAGCTTCGGACTCTCGCCCGAGGCGCGTGCGGTGCTCAACTCCGTCTTCCTGCACCACTGCGTGCAGGCGGGGCTCGACATGGCGATCGTGAACCCTGCGCACATCCGGCCGTACGCCGAGCTGTCGACGGAGGAGCGGACGCTGGCGGACGATCTGGTGTTCAACCGGCATCCGGAAGCGTTGCAGAAGTTCATCGAATACTTCCAGTCGTCGGTCGTCGGTCGTCAGTCGTCGGAAAAGCAAGTCGAGGATCCGACGGCGGGGATGACGCCGGATCAGAAGGTCCATTGGCAGATCGTGCATCGGCGGAAGGAAGGGATCGAAGACGCGCTCGATGCGGCGGGCGTGCGCGAGCGGCCGGTGCGCGTGCTGAACGACGTGCTGTTGCCGGCGATGAAGGAAGTCGGTGACAAGTTCGGCGCTGGTGAATTGATCCTCCCCTTCGTGCTGCAGTCCGCCGAAGTGATGAAGAAGGCGGTGAAGCATCTCGAGCAGTTCCTCGAGAAGACGGAAGGGTACACGAAGGGGAAGGTCGTGCTCGCCACCGTGTACGGCGACGTGCACGACATCGGGAAGTCGCTCGTCAACACGATTCTCTCGAACAACGGCTATACGGTGTACGACCTCGGCAAGCAGGTGCCGGTGAACACGATCATCGATCGCGCGGTGGAGGTCGGCGCGACGGCGATCGGGCTCTCCGCGTTGCTCGTGTCGACGTCGAAGCAGATGCCCATCTGTGTGCAGGAGCTGGACAAGCGCGGGCTGAAGTTCCCGGTGATGATCGGCGGCGCGGCGATCAATCGACGCTTCGGGCGGCGCGCGCTGTTCGTGGATGGCGAGCGTCCGTACGAGCCCGGCGTCTTCTACTGCAAGGACGCGTTCGAGGGGCTCGACACGATGGAGGCGCTCATCGACGCCGATCGTCGCGGCGCGCTCGTGTCGGAGAACCTGGAGAGCGCGAAGAAGGACGTATTCCTCCACACGCAGGTGGGGAAGGACACGGAGGCCGGGAGCGATGCGGGCGCGCGCAGTGATGTTGCGCGTGACAACGCGATCCCTCGCGCACCGTTCTTCGGCACGCGCGTGCTGCACGACATTCCGCTCGACGAGGTGCTCGACCTGCTCGACCTCGACGAGCTGTTCCGCCTGCAGTGGGGCGGGCGCGGCTCGGGCGAGCAGTTCGAGCGCGTGGTGCGCGAGGAATTCCGTCCGACGCTCGAGCGCTTGCGCGCCGAAGCGCTGCGCGATGGCTGGCTCGCGCCGCGCGCGGTGTACGGACTCTTCCCCGTGCAATCGAGCGGCAACGAGCTCATCGTCTACGACCCGGCGGCGTACGGGAGCGACGGCGGCTCGCTGCGGGAGATCGCGCGCTTCCACTTCCCGCGTCAGGAGGGACGCGAGCGTCTCTGTCTCGCCGACTACTTCCGCAGCGTGGAGTCGGGCGATGTGGACGTCGCCGCCTTCCAGGTGGTGACGATGGGCGACGCGGCCACGCGCCGCTTCGAGGAGCTGCAGTCGCGCGGCGAATACACCGAGGCGTTCTACCTGCACGGTCTTTCGGTGGAGGCCGCCGAAGCGCTCGCCGAGTGGATGCACCGGCACATCCGCGCGGAGCTTGGAGTGGCTGAGACTCAAGGGAAGCGCTACTCGTGGGGTTACCCCGCGTGCCCCGATCTCGAGCAGCACACGGACGTGTTCAAGCTTCTCCCCGCTGCGGACGCGCTCGGCATGGAGCTGAGCGTCGCGGGACAGCTCATTCCGGAACAGTCCACGGCGGCGATCGTGGTGCATCATCCGGAGGCGAAGTACTACGTGGTGCGGGACGCGGGACGCGGGATTCGGGACTCGGGACTCGGAACGGCTCGTGGCGAAGGAGCCCTCTCCCCCGAGACACTTTCCGAGTCCCCAGTCCCGAGTCCCGCGTCCCGAATCCCGAGTCCCGCGTCGAGCTCCGAGTCATGACTCCCCTCCGCGACCCGCGCGTCCTCCTCGATCCCGATCGCGTCGTCGTCTTCGATGGCGCGATGGGGACGATGCTGTACGCGAAGGGCGTGTTCATCAATCAGTGCTACGATGAGCTGAACGTGCGCGCGCCGGATCTCGTGCGCGAGGTGCATCGCGCGTACGTGCAAGCGGGCGCCGAGGTGTTGGAGACGAACAGCTTCGGGGCGAACCGCGTGAAGCTCGCGCAATACGGCCTCGAGGCGCGTGTGACCGAGCTCAATCGGTGCGCGGCCGAGCTCGCGCGCGAGGCCGCGGGCGATCGCGTATTCGTCGCGGGCGCTGTGGGTCCGCTCGGCGTGCGCATCGAGCCGTACGGACCGACGAGCCGGGACGAGGCGCAGAGTTATTTCCGCGAGCAGCTCAGCGCCCTGCGCGAGGGCGGCGCGGACCTCTTCATCCTCGAGACGATGGCCGACCTGCACGAGATGGAGCAGGCGATCCGCGCCGCGCGCGATGTCGACGCGAGCGTCCCGATCATCGCGCAGATGACGATCGGGCAGGATGGACACACGCCGTTCGGCGCATCACCGGAGGACGTGGTGACCGCGCTCGCCGGGTGGGGCGCGGATGTCATCGGCCTCAACTGTTCGGTCGGTCCGCAGACGATCCTCGAGGCGATCGAGCGGATGGTGCCCGTCGCCACATGCAAGATGAGCGCGCAACCGAACGCCGGCATGCCACGCGACGTCGGCGGCCGCACGATGTACATGGCGAGCCCGGAGTACATGGCGACGTACGCGCGACATCTGTTGAACGCCGGCGCGAAGATCATCGGCGGCTGCTGCGGCACCACGCCGGAGCACATCCGTGCGATGGTGGAGGGGATCCGGCCATTGGTACCGCGGCTGCGGGACTCGGGACTCGGGACTCGGGACTCGCAACGGCTCGTGGAGAGACAGCGCTCGTCCCTGAGGCAGTTCCCGAGTCCCGAGTCCCGCATCCCGAGCCCGTCCCCTTCCCCGACCGCTCGCGTTGGGCGGCGAAGATCGCGCGTGGCGAGTTCGTCACGTCGGTGGAGATCGTGCCGCCGCGCGGCGTGGATGCGACGAAGGTGCTGGAAGGGGTGACGGCGCTCAAGTGCGCAGGCATCGATGCGGTGAACGTCCCCGATGGGCCGCGTGCGCAGAGCCGCATGGGCGCGCTCATGATGAGCCTGCTCATCGAGCAGCGCGTGGGGATCGAGACGGTGACGCACTACTGCTGCCGCGATCGCAATCTGCTCGGCATGCTCAGCGACCTGCTCGGCGCGTCGGCCATGGGTCTCCGCAATCTGCTCATCATCACAGGCGATCCGCCGAAGATGGGTCCGTACCCAGATGCGACCGCGGTGTTCGACATCGACTCGATCGGCCTCACGAACCTCGTGAACCAGCTGAATCACGGGCTCGACCCCGGCCGCAACGCCATCGGCTGTCCGACGCAGTTCGTGATCGGCGTCGGCGTCAACCCTGCTGCGCTCGACCCCACGCACGAGATCCGCCGCTTCGAGTGGAAGGTCGACGCCGGCGCCGAGTTCGCGATAACGCAGCCCGTCTTCGACAGCGCGCAACTCGAGCGCTTCCTCGAGCGGATCGCGCACGTCCGCATCCCGATCGTAGCGGGCATCTGGCCGCTGGTCTCCGCGCGCAACGCCGAGTTCCTCGCGAATGAGGTGCCCGGCGTCGTGGTGCCGGAGCCCGTGCTCACGCGCATGCGTAAAGCGAGCGACCGCTCCAAGGAACACGCCGTCGCCGAGGGCATCGCGATTGCCCGCGAGATGCTCGACCGCGTCCGCGGATCCGTACAGGGCGTGCAGGTCTCGGCCCCATTCGGGAAGGTCGAGCTCGCCCTCGATGTCTGCCGCGGATAGATCCCGCCGCAACGGCGAGAGGCGCCGCGGAGGACCGCGGATCAACTACATTGGGGAACCGCGAGCCGCGGATGACGCGGATGAAACGCGGATCGATCGCGACCAGGGAAAGGCTCGGGACTTAAGGGCCGAGAAGAATTTTTGGGGGGATGGGGCGAGGCTCGGCGCAGCAGGGCGAGGCGCGTCACGCACGAGAGAGCCCGACTGCGGGTCCGTTGCTGGCACTGGCGCTCGAGGCTCGCCCCCGCACCCCCAAAAGCATTCTTGGCTCCGGCGCCCCGGCCCTCTCGGCCCTCTCGGCCCGTCCGGTTCGATCCGCGTTCATCCGCGTCATCCGCGGCTCGCTGTTGCTGTTGCCGTTGCTGTTGTGGTATCCGCGGCCCTCCGCAGCCGCGCAGAGGATGATAGATTGCGTCGTCGTACCGTGAGTGCCGCGTGCACGGCACTCACGTGTGCGTGGATCCCGATCATCCGCGGCCTCGATCGGCCGCGGTAGGAGGGTGTATGAAGGCCATTCTGCTGATCGATCACGGCTCAGTGCGTGCCGAGGCGAACGAGATGCTCGCATCCATGAGGACGCTCGTCCAGCAGATGGCGGGCGACGACGTCATCGTGCGCATTGCCCACATGGAGCTCGCCGAGCCGACGATCGCGCAGGGATTCGCGGCGTGTGTTCAGGCGGGCGCGTCGGAAGTGATGGCCTTCCCGTACATGCTCTCGCCCGGCAAGCATTCGACGCGCGACATCCCGCGGCTGGTCGCGGAGGCCGCGCAGGCGTTCCCCGATGTCGCCTATGCTGTGACGCCCGCGTTCGGCTTGCACGACAAGCTCGCCGAAGTTGTGCTGGAACGGGCCGGGATCCTGGCGCCAGCGATGGAACGCGTACCGGACGGCATCCTGCCCAACAGCGTGCGCTAGCCGAGGTACGGGTCACGCGAGACGCCGCACGAGGCGGCGCTTCACGGGACGGAGCAGCGCTCGGCCGGGCGCGACGAGCGCGCTCGTCACCCAGTGGATGAGCAGCCCAGCGAGAGAGATCGCTTCAACCACGCCCGGCTTCCAGTCCCACCGCTTGAATTCGTCGTAGCACATCCCGGGACGGAAGTCGCGCACGAAGGCGCGCACCACGTCCCACGTCGACGGCGGCTTGTGCAGCGGCCCACACGTGCGCGCAGCACGACGGTTCGCCAGGTGCTCACGCAGCGCCAGCACATCCCCGCGCAGCCAGCGCGCGCGCGTACCTACCTCGTACGACGGACGCTCGGCCGGGATGTCGCGCCCCAGGTGCACGCACGTCGCCAGATACGGAAGGTTGACGCCCGCATCGAAGCTGATCGCCGCCGCGGCCGAGAACCGACCGTTGATCTCCATGAGCGTGTACCGATGTTCGCGAACGTCATACTTGAACTCCACCATGGCCGCGCCGTGCCAGCCAATGGCGCCGAGGAGCGCCGCGGTGTACCGCTCGACGCACTCGTCGAGTGGTACGCATTGGCGCACGACGCTCACGCCGCCACTGAGCGGGAATTCGCGACACTTGAGGTACGCGACCATCGCGATGGGTACGCCATCCCGGCAGACGGCGTCGACGCACATTCCCACACCACGCACGTATTCCTGCACCAGCGGGTACCCTGTGCCGGCCCGGAGCGTGAGCAGGACGTCACGCAGCTCATCGAGCGTGCGCGCGTACTGCACCTTGAAGTCCAGTGCATGCACGGTGGCTGCGTGGAGTGAATTTCCACGCGGCTTGACGGCGACCGGAAAGCGGAGCCCCGCTACGCGGTCGAGCAGCTCCACCAGGCTGTCGCCGTGTACGGTGCGCGGGGCCGGGACCCCCACTCGTTCGGCAAGCTCCATCGTGCGGCACTTATCGATGGCGAGCGCGAGCGTATCGGATGGCGGTGCCGCGAGCATCGCCTCGCGCTCGACGCGCGCACGATCGGTGTCGAGCGCGACGAGTGTCGAC
>DASSNR010000288.1:0-3795 GCA_035687925.1 Gemmatimonadaceae bacterium
CGCGTCATGGTGCGCCTCGAGGGGTGGCGTGTCACACTCGGCGTCCTTGCCGCTCTCACCATTTACTCGATTCTGCGATGATGGAACGTGCCGTCCAGATCATGAACCAGAACGGCTTGCACGCGCGTCCCGCAGCGGAGATCGTGAAGGTCGCCGCGAAGTTCCAGGCGGACATCACCATGGTACGCGACGACCTCGAGGTGAACGGGAAGAGCATCATGGGCGTCATGATGCTCGCGGCGGAGTACGGCTCCACGCTCCTCGTGCGCGCGGACGGACCTGACGCACGCGAGGCGGTGGATGCGATCGCCGAGCTCATCGCGCGCAAGTTCGGAGAGAACTAGGTGGAGCGCACACTCGTCGGCATGCCGGCTTCGCCGGGGATCGCGATGGGACCCGTGCACCTTCTGCGCTGGGAGGTGCCCGATGTCCCGCATCGCATCATCCGTGATGACGAGATCGACGATGAGATCGCGCGGCTCCATGCGGCGCTCGCGAAGGCGCGCGAGCGCGTGCGCCTCGTGCGCGACCGCGCCGAGCGGCAGGCGGGGCCGGAGGAAGCCGCGATCTTCGACGCGCAGCTCCTCATTCTCGAGGACAGTGATCTCATCCACCGTGTCGAGTCGCTGATCCGGCAGAACCTCGGCGCGGAGAAGGCGTTCGACCTCACGATACTCGAGTGGCGGCAGCAGTTCGCGCGGCACGCCGTCCCGATGATGCGCGAGCGTGCGGGCGACGTCACCGACGTGCAGATTCGGGTGCTGTCACTCCTCATGAGCCTCCCTGATCACGATCCGGTGGAGGCGACGACGGGATCCAACGCGATCCTCGTTACGCACGATCTGACGCCGACGCTCACCGTACAGCTCGATCGCACAGCGATCGCCGCGATCGCCACCGATGCGGGCACGCGGACCTCGCACGTCGCGATCCTCGCACGCTCACTCGGACTGCCCGCCGTCGTCGGACTGCGCGATGCCGCGAAGCAGTTGCGGGGCGGTGAATACGCCGTGCTCGACGGCGCCGCGGGAACGCTCGTCATCAATCCGAGCCCCGCCGACCTCGACACGTACCGCGAGCGCTCGCGCCGCGACGAAGCGGTGGCTGCGGAGCTCGCGCTCGTTGCCACCGAGGAGCCGGTGACCGCGGACGGCGTGAGTCTCATCGTCCGCGCGAACGTCGATCTCCCCGAGGAGGTGGACCAGGCCGTGGCGAGCGGCGCCGAGGGCGTCGGGCTCATGCGCACCGAATTCCTCATCGTCGGGCGAACGACGATGCCCGATGAGGAGGAGCAGTATCGCGCGTACCGGCGTGTCGTCGAGTCGTTCCATGGACTCCCCGTCGTCATCCGCACCTTCGATATCGGCGGCGACAAATATCCGGTAGGCGGATTCGCGACCGAAGCGAATCCGTTCCTCGGGTGGCGCGCGATCCGCGTCTCGCTCGATGCGCCGGATCTCTTCATGCCGCAGCTCCGTGCGCTGCTGCGCGCCGCCGTGCACGGCGATCTGCGCATCATGCTCCCGCTTGTCGTGAGCGTGCAGGAGGTGTACGAGGCGCGCGAGATGCTGCACGCCGCGGCGGCCGACCTCCTGGCGCGCGGCGTCCCCTTCCGCGCGGACGTTCCGCTCGGCGTGATGGTCGAGACGCCGGCCGCGGCCATCGGTGCCGATACCTTCGTGGGCGCGGCCGAGTTCTTCAGCATCGGGACGAACGACCTCGTGCAGTACACGCTGGCCGTCGACCGCGGCAACGCGAACCTCGCGGCGCGCTTCACGCCGCTGCATCCGAGCGTGCTCCGGCTCATCCGCCGCACACTCGAGGTCGGCACCGCGCACGGGCTCGATGTCACGGTGTGCGGCGAGATGGCCTCGCAGCCGCTCACGGCGTATGCGCTCATCGGCCTCGGGCTCCGGCAGCTGAGCGTTGCGCCGCGCTCGGTGGGACTCATGAAACGCATCATCCGGAGCATCAGCGCGAGCGACGCGGCCGCTGCGGTGGCGGAGGCGTTGGAGGCGCGGACGGCTGCCGCGGCGGAGGAGCTTCTCGTGCAGCGACTCACGTCCGCGGTGGGCGATGTGCCCTTCCTGCACGACGGGTTGCCGGCCCTCCCGCGCTCCGGTAACATCCACGGCTGATCCGCCCGTCGCTCGCGGTATCATTCCTGCGGCGCTCGGATGGGCACGAGACGCGCGAACGAATCACCCGGCGCGGAGTATGTAGGGCGTACGCATTGCACGTCCTGGGACCACACACCTGAGGACGGGAAGTCGGTTCATGGTGAGTAGCATGGTCGAAGTGACGGTGGCGCGTCTGGGACTGGACAGCGCGTCGAACTCCTACGTCGTAATCCTGCAGGAGAAGGGAGGCGACCGGTTGCTTCCCATCTGGATCGGTCAGCCCGAAGCCGAATCGATCGTGATGGAGATGCACGGGATCCGGCCGCCGCGCCCCCTCACGCACGACCTCTGTAAGCGGCTCATCTCCGGTATGGGCGGCGCCCTGCGCCGCGTGCAGATCACGAAGGTGCAGGACAACACCTACTTCGCCGAGCTGCTCATCCATCGCGGCGACGACGTCTTTCAGATCGATGCACGGCCGTCCGACAGCATCGCGATCGCGCTCCGGCTCTCCGCGCCCATCTTCGCGCAGGAGTCGCTGCTCACCGCCGTAGCGGTGGAGGACGCTGACGCGCACGACGAAGAGGAATCGATGTTCTCGTCGGAAACGCCGGACCTCACACCGGAGAAGGATCTCTCTGCGGAGAAGCTCAAGGAGTACCTGGAGAAGTTGCGTCCCGAGGACTTCGGAAAGTTCGAGCTGTGATCGCGTACGATGCGTGAACGAATCGGATCGAATTGGAGAGTATGGATGACGGCGGCTGCGGAGTGTGGCCGCCGTTCTCGCGCGGCGGGCAGGGTTGTGGCGCTAGCGCTCGCCATCGCGGCGAGTGCGAGCGCATCGGCGCACGCGCAGACCCGAGGCGCGACGTCCGCGGCACCGCAGGCGAGTCCGACGCCGCAGTCCGTGGACACGGCGGATTCGACGCCGCCGCTCGGCAACGGACCGCGACTCGTCTCCGGCCGCATCGTGCGTCCGACGGCGGACACGATCCTTCCCGTCCCCGGGATCTGGGTCACGATCCATCGCGTCGGCTCCGACACCGCCGCACCGATGGACTCCATGCGCACGAAGCGTGACGGCTCGTTCACCTTCCGCTACAAGCCGTTCGGCGATCCCAACGCGGTCTACTTCGTCTCCGCGTCGTACGGCGGTATCGCGTACTTCTCCGAGCCGCTGAAGAGTGCGCGCGTCACCGGCGACGATGCGGAGATCACCGTCTTCGACACGACGTCGGCCCCGATCCCACTGCACGTGCGCGGCCGCCACATCGTCGTCGCCTCGCCACGCGCCGATGGCACGCGCGAGATGATGGAGGTCTACGAGCTCTCCAACGACACGACGGTCACGCGCATCGCGCCCGATGATGCGCACCCGACGTGGACGGCGGTCCTTCCGCCCAACATCTCCGATTTCGAACCGGGGCAGACGGACGTCTCGCCGCAGACGATGCGCCTTGCCGACGGCCAGCTGGCCGTCGTCGCGCCGTTCGCGCCCGGGATCAAGCAGCTCTCCTTCTCCTTCCGTGCGCCGGCCAAGGACTTCCCGCTCAGCATCCCGGTACAGCAGGGCGCGACGGTGCTCGAGGTGCTGGTCGAGGAGCCGGCGGCGCAGGTGAGTGGCGGCGGACTCGCGCGTGTTGCCGACGTGAGTGTGCAGGGGCAGGCGTTCAGC
>DASSNR010000163.1:0-2732 GCA_035687925.1 Gemmatimonadaceae bacterium
GCTGTGAGCTGTGGGTTGTGAGCGGGCCGTGAGCCAGAGGCGTTCTCGATCTTCGTGCTCGCAACCGAGCTCACAACCCACAGCTCAGAGCTCACAGCTCAGAGCCCGATTCGCTTCGCCGATGCGTCTTTCCATCCCCACTGCCGGTCTTGCGGCGCTCCTCGTACTTGCGCCGTCCAGCGCGCGTGCGCAGGCGGTCTCGGATAGCGCGACGCATCCCAAGCCGACGCACTTCTGGCGGCGCTTCGTGCTCGGCGCCGGCACGAGCATCCTCGCACACGAGGCGGGGCACATCGTCGCGGCGTTTGCGGTCGGTGGACATCCGAGCTTCGGGTTCGACCGCGGGCGCCCCACCATCTACTCCGGGATCGACTCACGGGTCGAGCCGCACAAGCAGTTCATCTTCTCGAGCGCTGGCCTCACGGTGCAGGCGCTGCTCAACGAGGGGATTCTCGACATTCCGCACACGCGCGGTGGCGCGTTCGAGCGCGGGCTCCTCGCCGGCGGGATCGCGACCGTCGTCTTCTACACGACGATCGGGCGCAACGCCAACGTGAGCGACGTGAGCTTCATGGCCGAGACATCGAAGCTCACGAAGGGCGAAGTCTCACTCATCTACGGCGGCGTCGCGGTGCTGCAGACGCTTCGCATCTGGCACGACCATCACTACGCCCACTTCTTCGCCGCCCCGAAGCCCGATGGGAGCCTCGCGGTCGGCGTGCGACTGCAGCATACGCCGTAGCGCGACGCTCGCGCGGATGACGGGCGAGCGTCGCGATCAGTGCGGCGTCGTTAGTCGCCGGCTCAACACCACCCCCCGCTGTCCCACACTGTACGTCGAGATCGAGAGCTGATTCTCGACGTCGAACGAGATCGCATCGCCGGGCTGCGTGACGATCGGCTCCGTGGTGTACGATTCGTCCGAGCCGATCGGATCGGCGATGAGCTGCACGCCGTCGATGGCGGAGATGACCCCCTTGGGGATCGTGAGCACGCGCGTGCTCATGCTCGACACATCGCCCAGGCGATACCGCACGCCCGAGTGCAGCGCGTAGACGATGACGTCCGACCAGTTGTGATTGCTCACCCGAACGGGGATCTCCTCGGGTGCGCCGGTCACGTCACCTGCTGCAGCGTGCGCTGTCTTTCCGTGGTTCCCGCCCGATGCGCACGCGCCGAGCGCCGCGGCGAGCGCCGCCACGCCGGTCCATCTTCGCATGATGTGCATGACGACTCCTTGACCTGCTCCCGCAGCCTTCGCCTGATCGCGGCGACTCGCGCTCGCGCCTGGGGTTGGAGATTCGGGCGGGGGATCACGGGATGTGGGTGGGGATAAGGCAGCCGTCATGCCAGATCCGGCGTCGCGCATGAGACACCGGGGAGCGAACGCACTCTTTGACCTCCCGCATCCCCGAATGGCGACGTCCGATAGCAGCGCGTGAACCGTTCGCCCTCGCCGCTCGCGCCTGCACTCGGCCATTGCGAATTCGGCATTTCTTCGGTATATAGCCGGTGACGCCATCACGCTTTGCCCTGCCCGACACCCTCGAGATGCTGCAGCCCGCCCTCTTCCCTGCGTCGGTCGAACGAGCCCTCCGAGCGCTGCCGATCATCGGCGAGCAGCGCGACATCACGTACTACGGCACGTACGCGCGGAGCGTCCTCAATCCGCCGACCACCACCGGGATGGCGTACTGGTCGATCAACCCGTACGTCGGGTGTGCCTTCGGGTGCGCGTACTGCTACGCGCGCTACGCGCATCGCTACGTGATGGAGCGGGCCGCCGCCGAGGACCGCCTGGTCGATGTCGCACGCCAGGGCATCGAGACGATGCCGCCGTGGCTCGCCTTCGAGCGGCACATCTTCGTCAAGCGCAACGCCGCCGATACGCTGCGACGCACGCTGCGGCACGGGAGCGAGAAGCATCGCGCGCTGATCGACGGCGAACCGATCGCGATCGGGACGGCGACCGATCCGTATCAGCCGGCCGAGCGAAAGTTTCGTATCACGCGCGCGATACTCGAGGGGCTGGCGGAGCATCCGGGGCTCACGATCTCGATCACGACGAAGAGTCCGCTCGTCACGCGTGACGTCGACGTGCTCACGCGGATCGCACGTCACTCCTCGCTCACGATCCATGTCTCGCTCATCACGCTCGACCGCGCGCTCGCTCGGCGCCTCGAGCCCCGCGCGCCGACGCCCGACTCGCGCCTTCGCGCGATCACGCGGCTCCGCGACGCGGGCCTCGATGTCGGCATCTTCTGCATGCCCGTGCTCCCCGGCATCACCGACGATCCCCGCGCGCTCGATGCGCTGGTGAAGCGCGTCGCCGAGGCGGGCGCGGTGTCAGCCTATGCGTGCGCGCTCCGACTCCAGCACGAAGCGCGGAAGCGCTATCTCCCCTTCATCGAGCGCGAGTTCCCGTCGCTTGCCGATCGGTACCACCGCGCGTACGCGTCGAGCGCATACGTGCATCAGCGATATCGTAAAGGTCTCGCGCGCTACTTCGCCGAGCTGTGCCGCCGCTACGGCGTGCGCAACAGCCGGGAGGCGGAGGAGTCAGACGTCGAGGAAGCGGCGAGTGAGGGGGAGCAGTTGGAGTTGGGGCTGGGGAGATGAGAAGCAGTGGGTCAGTAGGTCAGTAGGTCAGACACATCCCGTACGCTTGTCATTCCGAGCGCAGCGAGGAATCTCGTTCGGCCTGGCGAGTAGAGATCCCTCGCTCCGCTCGG
>DASSNR010000294.1:0-3846 GCA_035687925.1 Gemmatimonadaceae bacterium
ATCCGTCGCGCTCACATCGAACAGCTGACTCGCGATGAGTCGATGGAGCGCCACGCCACCCACAAGCCCGATCGCGATCCCTGCCAGTGCGAGCTCGAGCCCGCGGGCGCCTACCATGCGCGCGACTTCACCCTCCCGCGCGCCGAGCGCCATGCGGATCCCGATCTCGTGCGTGCGCCGGCTGACCGCGTACGCCATCACGGCGTACAGTCCCACCGCCGCGAGCACGAGCGCGACGCTAGCGAAGAGCGACAGCAGCATCGTCATGAACTTCGGCCGCGCGATCGACGACGAGACAACCTGCTCCATCGTCTGCACATCGCTCACCGGCAGATTCGGATCGAGCACGTGCACCGCTTGCCGGACCTCGGCCGTGAGTTGTACGGGGTCGGCCGCCGTGCGGAGCACGAGCGTCATTCCGGGCACTGCAGCCTGCGTGTCCCACATGCGAAACTGCGCGTGCGCGAGATACATCTGCGGCTTCGGCTCCGCTTCGAGACTTCCGTGTCGCACATCGTCGACCACGCCGATCACCGTCACCATGCCCGGTCCCGCGTGGCCGCCGAGTGTGAACCGTTTGCCGATCACATCCTCACCCGGCCAGTACCGCCGCGCCATCGTCTCGTTGATCACCACCACTCCAGGTGCGCGCTCGTCATCCGTCGCCTGGATCGTTCGCCCCTCGAGCATGTGCATCCCGATCGCGGCGAAGTAGCCCGGCGTGACGACCTGCCAGTAGCCGCGCGGCGACACGTCGCCCTTCGGCACCGATCGCCCTTCGATGTGCACACCCAGATCGCCGAGCGTGGTGGCGAGCGGGAGGAAGCTCACCGCACCGGCGGCATTCACGGCGGGGAGCGTGGCGAGTCGATCGACCAGCTGACGATAGAATCGCGTCACATCGGTCGGCGCCGGATAGTCGGCGTCCGGCAACGTCACGCGCGCGGTGAGAACATGCTCGCTGCGGAACCCCGGATTCACATTGCGCAGGTTGACGAAGCTCCGCGCGAGGAGCCCCGCGCCGATGAGCAACATCAGCGTGAGCGCCGTCTCGGCGACGACGAGCAGCCGTTGCCCGCGCTGCCGGCTCGCACTTGCAGTCGGCCCGCGGCCGCCCTCGCGCAGCGACGCCTGCACATCGCTGCGACCGGCGCGCAGTGCAGGGACGAGACCGAACGCGAGCCCCGTCGCGACCGAGAGCGCGAACGCGAAGCCGATGACGCGGACATCGAGTCCGACACCCGCCATGCGCGGAATGTCACCGGGCTGCAGGGCGATGAGTGCGCGCGTCCCCCAGTACGCGATGAGGACACCGAGCACACCGCCGAGGATGGCGAGCGCCATGCTCTCGGCGAGCAGCTGCCGCACGAGACGCGTGCGCCCCGCACCGAGTGCCGCGCGCACCGCGAACTCCCGCCGGCGCGCATCCGCGCGCGAGAGCAGCAGACCGGCGACGTTCGCGCACGCAATGAGCAGCAGCAACCCCACCGCACCCAGCAGCACGAGGAGTGCGGGGCGCACGGCGCCGAGCACGTCCTGCTGCAACGACACCACCGTCGTCGTGAAGTGCATCCCGGCGGGATAGGCATCCGGATAGTCGCGCACGAATTGCGAGGCGACGGTGCGCACCTCTTGTTGCGCACGCTCCGGTGTGACGCCAGGGGCGAGCCGCGCGACGGCGCGCAGGAAGTGGCTTCCGCGATTGGGCACCGTGGTCCGATCGTAACCCAGTGGCACGAGCACCTGCGTCGGATCGCCCACGAAATCCTCCGGAAGGCGGAAGTCCGCCGGCATCACCCCGATCACCGTGCGGGCTTCTCCGTCGAGCACGATGTGCCGGCCGATCACCGACGACGAGCCGCCGAAGCGATCGACCCAGAGACCGTGACTCAGCACCACCACCTTGTCACCGCCCGGACGGTCCTCGTCAGCCGTGAACGCTCGGCCAAGTGCCGGCTGCACACCGAGAGCGGGAAAGACGCCCGCCGTGAGATACGCGGCCGACACACGCTCGGGCGCCTCGCCGCCGGTGAGCGTCATCTGCTCCCCCGTCGCGTAGCCACCGAAGGACGCGAATGCGCGCACGCGGTCGCGATAGTCGAAGTACTCGGCGGGGGAGAGCGGAGCCTGCGACGACCCCTCGAAGTGGTTCCAGATGCGCATGACGGCGTCCGGAGCCGGGTACGGAAGCGGGCGGAGCAGCACGCCGTTCACGACGCTGAAGATGGCGGTCGCGCCGCCGAGTCCCAGCGCGAGGGTGAGCACGATCACGATCGTGATGCCAGGCGAGCGCCGCAGTGAGCGGATGGCGTCGCGGAGGTCGGGCGTAAGGAAGGCCATCGAGGTTGTCCGGTTATGACGACGATGAGACAGCCGGCTCGGTGCGAACGTTTGCGGGTACGGCCATCCTGGCTGTACCCGCAACACCACGCATCATTCTTCTCGAAGTGCAACTAATGGGTCGACCTTCGTCGCCCGACGCGCCGGTATCCAGCTCGCGAGCATCGCGACCACGCACAGGATGAGCGCCGTGATGGCGAGCGTGCCGGCGTCAGTCGGCGCCACACCGTACAACTGACTCTGCAGGAAGCGCGTGAGCGCGAGCGCCCCCACGAGTCCGATCGCGATGCCCATGACGGCGAGGGTCATCGCCTCGCGCATCACCATGCCGAGCACGCTCTTCGCGTGTGCGCCGAGCGCCATGCGGATCCCGATCTCGTGCGTCCGCTGGCGCACGGAATACGCGATCACGCCGTACAGCCCGACGGCGGCGAGCACCAGCGCGAGGCCGCTGAACAGGCCGATCAACAGCGTGAAGAAGCGCGGACGGGCGACGGTATTCGTGACGACCTGCTCCAGCGTGGTCACGTCCGACACCGGCATCTGCGGATCGATGTTCCAGATCGCCTGCCGCGCCGCCTGCGCCAGCTGCAGCGGATCTCCCGTCGTGCGGAGGAAGACGTTGATGTTGGAGCGGAAGAAGGTGGTCGACGGGACGTAGACGGCCGTGCCGGACGTGGCGGCGAGCCCATCGTTCCGCACGTCGCCCGCCACGCCCACGATGCGCACGTCCGTGTTACCCAGGCGCAGCGTCTTGCCGATGACATCTTCGTTCGGCCAGTACTTGCGCGCGAACGCTTGATTCACGATCACGACGAGCGGCGCGGGCGGACGGTCGGCATCCGTGAAGGCGCGCCCTCGCACGAGTGGAATGCCGAGCGCGCGGAAGTAACCCGGCGTCACGATATACGCACCGGACTGCGGCAGTACAGACGAGGCGGACGGACGGTCCGGGATGGAGAACTCGTACGGCTCGCCGCCCCCGTGCAGTGGCAGCGTCTTGCTGCCGCCGACGGCTGTCACGCCAGGGAGACTCGCCAGGCGCCGCAAGATCTGGTCGCGCTCGGCCATCTGCTGCGTCACCCACTGATCCTCACTGACACCCACCGGATCCGGGCTCGTGAGGCGCAGGCTCAGCACGCGCTCCGCATCGAACCCCGGGTTCACGTGAGAGAGCGTCCAAAAGCTCTTCATCATGAGTCCCGCGCCCGCGAGCAGGAGCATGGCGAGCGCAGTCTCGGCGACGACGAGCGCACTTCTCACGCGGCGCCGCTCGCGTCCCGCCGAGCCGGCGCGGCCGCCGTCGCGAAGCACCTGGAAATCGGCGCGCGCGACGCGGAGCGCGGGGAGCAACCCGAAGAGGAGCGCCGTCAGCAGTGTGATCCCCACCGCGAAGCCGATGACGCGCGCCTCCGGGTGGATCGCGTCCGTGCGCGGGATGCTGGAGCCGCCCAGTGTCACAAGGATGCGGACACCCCATTCGCCAACGAGGAAGCCGAGTGCACC
>DASSNR010000310.1:0-5646 GCA_035687925.1 Gemmatimonadaceae bacterium
GGCGTCATCGCCGGTCTGGCCGACTATTTCGGGATCGACGTGACGCTGGCGCGCGTGATCTACGTCGTCGTCTCCGCGCTCTCGGCCGCGTTCCCCGGCGCGGTCGTCTACGCGCTCCTCTGGCTGGTCATACCCGAAGGCGACTAGCACGCAACCCGTTCGAGCCGTGAGGCTCGACTCGCACGCCCCACCTCGTACGCCGGCCTATTGACGAGCCCGGATGCACGGCGTCAAGCTATCGACCGCTGGCGTCGGCATCGCACGCACGTCGATCGTCCCGATCGCGCTCGCATCGGATCGTCACGCCGGTGGACGCCAGCGCATTCATCCCCACACGATGCTCCTCCACACCGCACCGCAGAGACCGCGAATGAAGCGCACCGCGCTGTTCTCGATCCTTCTTCTTCTCGTCGCCGCGATCGTGCTCCCCGCTTCTGCGCAGGAGCGCGACGTCGTGCTCACCGGTGGCTGGATGTTCACGTCCACCGGCCACACGCGCGTGCGCAACCCGGGCATCCTCATTCGCGCCGGGAAGCTGCTCCGCGTGGGCGGCGATCTGTCGATCGCGTCGCCCGACGCCGAGCACATCGTGGTCGCGGACACCGAGACGATCATCCCCGGGCTGTTCGATCTGCACGCGCACTACGCGATGGATCTGTTCAACGCCGGGCGCAAGGATGAGACGGTCGCGTATCCGTCGCTCTTCCTCGCCAACGGCGTGACGGCGACCTTCCCCGCCGGCGAGATGAACCCCGACGAGATGCACGCGCTCCGCCAGCGCATCGACAGAGGCGAAGAGCCCGGCCCGCGACTGCTCGAATCGGGGCCGTACTTCGGCACCGCGCGCCCGGGGTGGAACCGCAACATCACGACACAGGAGATCTACGCCGAGGTGGATCACTGGGCGGAAGTCGGCGTGGCGGGATTCAAGGCGAAGGGGATCACGCCGGATGAGCTCCGCGCGCTGATCGAGCGTGCGCATCTGCACGGGCTCACCGTCACCGGGCATCTCGGCTCCGGCTATCGCAACACCGTGAATCCACGCGACGCGGTACTCATGGGGATCGATCGCGTCGAGCACTTCATGGGTGGTGACGCGTTCACCGCGGACCGACCGGCCTACGACTCGTACGAGCACATGACGTTCGACACGCCGGCGTTCCGCCGCATCGTCGCGCTGTACAAGGAGCACCACGTGTACTACGACGCGACGCTCAGCGCGTACGGCTACTTCGGGAAGAAGGACCCGCAGGTGTACACGTACTACACGGACGAGAAGCGCTTCCTCACGCCGTACATGCGCCAGATCGTCGATTCGCGCCCGCCGCGGCCCGTGAATCAGCAGTTCGAGAACATCTACTGGACGAAGCGCAAGGAAGTGAAGGCGTTCTACGACGCGGGCGGCGCCGATCTCATCACGCTCGGCACCGATCACCCGAGCTGGGGCGAGTATCTCACGCCGTTCGCGGTGAACCGCGAGCTGCTCTGTCTCTCACGCTCCGGCATCCCGAACGAGGCCGTGCTCCGCATCGCGACGATCAACAGCGCGCGTGCGATGGGACTCGGCGACCGGCTCGGCACCATCGAGCCCGGCAAGTGGGCCGACCTCGTGATCGTGCGCGGCAATCCGCTCGAGGACATTCGCCATGTGCGCATGCCACGGCTCGTCATCAAGGCGGGACGCGTCTACGATCCCGTGACGTTGATGAAGTCGGTCGAGGGGAAGATCGGCCCCGCGAGCGCGGCCGATACGGCGGCCTGGGCGCCGACGCCGCGGCCGGCGCGTCGCTCCTAGCCATCGCCGCGACCGATCGGCATCTTCGGACTGTCGCATCTCGACGCGGCGGTCACGCGTCGCCGTCACGACCGCCGCATTCGCTGTGCCCGCGCAGCCCTTGGAGATCCCACCATCATGTCAGATTCCATCTCTCGACGCGATTTCGTCGCCGACGCCAGCAAGCTCGCGCTCGGCGCGATGATCGTCCCCCGTCACGTGCTCGGCGGCCCCGGCTACCAGGCACCGAGCGACACGGTCAACATCGCCATCGTCGGCTTCGGCGGCGAAGGGTCCGAGAACGCGCTCGCACTCGCTGGCGCGGAGAACATCGTCGCCATCTGCGACGTGGACCTCGCGTACTCCGAGAGCAAAGCGAAGAGCAAACTCACCGAGGACAACGGCAAGCCGCGCCCCGATTCCGAGCGACTGTGGGCGCAGTTCCAGAAGGCGAAGCGCTACGACGACTTCCGCGAGATGCTCGCGCGACAGAAGGACATTGACGGCGTGGTCGTCGCCACGCCGGACCACATGCACGCGGCGGTGGCAAAGGCGGCGATGGACGCGGGGAAGCACGTATACGTGCAGAAGCCGCTCACGTACACGGTGCACGAATCGCGCGTGCTGCGACAGACGGCGCTCGCGAACCCGAAGCTCGTGACACAGATGGGGAATCAGGGACACTCGAGCGACGGCGCGCGGCTCATCAACGAGTGGATTCAGGCGGGGATCATCGGACCTGTGCGCGAGGTGCACGTGTGGACGAATCGTCCGATCGTGTACTGGCCGCAGGGGATCCCGCGTCCCACGAACGCGCCCGCGCCCGCGGCGCAGATGAGCTGGACCGGCAACCCGTGGAGCCCGCGTCACGTGAACGAAGTGCTCGCCTCGGCCATGGGCGGCTCGTATCCCGTGCCGAATGGGCTGCGGTGGGATCTCTATCTCGGGCCCGTTGCGGAAGACATCGCATACCATCCGATCTATCATCCCTTCAACTGGCGCGGATGGCTCGGCTTCGGCAACGGCGCGCTGGGTGACATGGGCGCGCACCTCATCGATCATCCGTTCTGGGCGCTTGGCCTCGAGTATCCGACGAGCATCGAGGCGACGTCGACGCCATGGGGGACGATCCGCGTGCCGGGCGATCCGAACGCCGCGCCGAACACGCCGGCCGCGCGCGCACACAACGTACCGGTGTCGTATCCGGTCGGCATGACGGTGCACTACCAGTTCCCCGCGCGCGGCTCGCAGCCGCCCGTTAAGCTCTACTGGCACGACGGCGGGCTCTATCCGCCGCGTCCGGACGTGTTGCCGGATGATGTCGAGCTCGTGAGCGAGGGCGGCGTGATCTTCATCGGCGAGAAGGGGATTCTCATGAACGACACGTACGGCGCGAATCCGCGGCTGTACCCGACGTCGCTCATGGAGGAGGCGGCGAAGGTGCCGCAGAAATATCCGCGCATCCCGTGGAGCCACGAGATGAACTGGGCGAAGGCGATCAAGGGACAGGCGAAGGCGAGCTCGCCGATCGAGTACGCGGCGCAGCTCACGGAGACGATGCTGTTGGGCATCGTCGCGCTGCGCACGGGACAGGGGAAGAAGCTTCTGTACGATGGCGCGAACATGCGCGTCACGAACAACCCCGAGGCGAATCAGTATCTCACGCGCGAGCGGCGCGCGGGATGGGCGATCTGAGGCATGCTGTTGTCGACTATCACTGACACGAGGAATTCATGAGACATAGAGGAGATACGGTCGCGGTCGTCATCGGCGCGCTCTTCGCGGCAGGCGCCTGTCAGCCATCGCATGCCGTCGAGCCACCGGCGCCAGCGACATCGCCCGCGAGCACGTCATCGACATCCACGTCCGCAGAAACGATGAGCACCGGAGCCGCAATGAACACGTTGACCGACGCGCAGCGCGCCGAGGGGTGGCGCCTCCTCTTCGACGGCCGCACGACGGATGGGTGGCGCGGCTACCGGTCGCAGGATGTCCCTTCGGGGTGGTCGGTGGTGGACGGCGTCCTCACCAAGACGGGGACGACGGACGACCTCATCACCACGGACAAGTTCAGCGACTTCGAGCTGGATCTCGATTGGAAGATCAGCCACGGCGGGAACGCCGGCATCTTCTACCGCGCCACCGAAGAGTACGACCACATCTACTGGAGCGCGCCCGAGTACCAGCTGCTCGATGACGCGAACCACCCCGATGGCCGGAAGCGCATCACCTCGGCCGGCTCGGACTACGCGCTGTATCCATCGCCCGCCGGCATCGTGAAGCCCGCCGGCGAGTGGAACTCGACGCGCATCATCGTGAAGGGCGCGCACGTCGAACACTGGCTGAACGGAAAGAAGCTGCTCGAGTACGAGCTGTGGAGCCCCGACTGGGAAGCGAAGGTGAAGGCGAGCAAGTTCGCTCCGTGGGCGGACTACGGCCGCGCGAAGACGGGCTACATCGGCCTCCAGGGCGACCACGATGGCACGCTCGAGCTCCGCAACATTCGCATCCGGGAGCTGCAGTAGCGATGAGCGCTCCGAGGCACCCGGGTCCGCATGACCTGGCTGTAGTGAAGCATTCGCCGTTCAACGCCGAAACGCCCGAGCACGCCCTCGCGTCCGATGTGACGCCGAGCCAGCACGTGTACGTCCGCAGCAACTTCGACGTGCCGCATCTCGATGGCGATGCGCATCGCATCGTCATCGGCGGTGTGGTGACGTCACCATTCACGCTCGCCGTGAGCGAGCTGCGCGCGATGCCCATGCGCACAGTGGTCGCGACGATGGAGTGCGCGGGGAACGACCGCTCGTCCATGCGTCCGCCGCCGGCGGGCGAGGTGTGGCGGAGCGGCGCGCTGAGCACCGCGCGGTGGACGGGCGTCCCGCTCGCCGCCGTGCTCGAGCGCGCCGGTGTGCAACCCGAGGTCGTCGAGATTCTGGCCGTGGGCGCGGACGCCGGCACGCGCGACGATGCGCAAGGACGTGTGACGTTCGCGCGCGCGCTCCCCGTGTCCGATGCGCGACATCCGGACACGCTGCTGGCGCTGATGATGAACGACGAGCCGCTCACCCCCGCGCACGGTGCGCCGGTGCGCCTCGTCGCGCCGCGCTGGTACGGCATGGCGAGCGTGAAGTGGGTCGCGCGGATCGAAGCGCTCACGCAGCCGTACGGCGGCTACTTCCAGACCAGGCGCTACATCTACGATGCCGATCGTGCGGATGTCCCGCGCCCCGTGACGCACATGCGCGTCAAGTCGGCGATCGTCGCGCCCGCGGACGGTGACATGATCAGTGCGCGCGAGCTGACGATCTGGGGGTGGGCGTGGTCCGGCGATGGAGCGATCACGCGCGTGGAGGTGGCCATCAATGGCGGCGACGAGTGGCGCGATGCGCACCTCACGCCGCCGGCATCACCGCATGCGTGGACGCGGTGGGAGCTGCGCTGGCAGGTGGCTCAGCCGGGTCGCTACGTACTGCGCAGCCGCGCGACCGATGCTTCGGGGAACGTGCAGCCGGACGAGGCGCCGTGGAACCGACTCGGCTACGGAAACAACGCTGTGCGCACCGTGATTGTCGATGTTCGTTGATGATTGTCATCCCGAGCGGAGCGCTTGTCATCCCGAGCGGAGTTGTCATCCCGAGCGGAGTTGTCATCCCGAGCGGAGCGAGGGATCTCGGCCCGCGCGCAGCAGACTCCTCGCTGCGCTCGGAATGACATGAGTGTCTGATCTCCCCTTCTCGCCCTCGCTACCCATGACCGACACCACCGACCGCCCGCGCTACGATCGCCGCGCGTTCGTCGGCTACTTCGCGAGCATCGGGCTCGGCACCACGCTCCTCCCCGGCCTTCTCTGGGCCCACGCTGCGCGCGGC
>DASSNR010000329.1:0-10284 GCA_035687925.1 Gemmatimonadaceae bacterium
CGAGCGCGACGGCGTGGTGCACGTGCGTCGCGGCCAGGGGACGTACGCCACGAAGCCGCGCCGCAATGGCACGGAGCGGCGCGCACTGGCCCGCGCGGTCGCGTCGCGCGCGCTGCGCGACGCCCATCGGAATGGCCTGAGCGCCGACGAGCTGATCGACGCCATTCGCGCTGCCGACAAACACCCTCACGCCGAGGTCTCCGAATGACGAGCCCCCTTCCGACGACGCTGCCGGACTCCGATCTCGCGGTCGTGACGCGCGGGCTCACCAAGCGGTACGGTGAGCTGACCGCCGTTCGCGATCTCGCACTGCAAGTCCCGGCGGGCGCTGTGTACCTCCTGGTCGGCCCCAACGGCGCCGGCAAGAGCACCACGCTCAAGGTGCTGCTCGACCTCGTCCGCGCCGATGCGGGGACCGCGGACGTGTTCGGGGTGAACGTGCGCGAGGACGGCCCGCGGGTGCGCGCGAACGTCGGCTATGTGCCGGAGCGTACCGACTGGGGCTACGGATGGATGCGCGTCGGTCGTCTGCTCGACCATCACACGCGCTACTACCCGACGTGGGACGCGGAGTATGCTGCACGCCTCTCGAAGATCTTCGAGTTGCATCCCGAACGGCGAATGGGAAAGCTCTCCAAGGGACAGGCGCGCCGCGTGCACCTGCTCATGGCGCTCGCGCATCGGCCGCCGCTCCTGGTACTCGATGAGCCCACGGACGGACTCGATCCCCTCATGCGCGACGAGACGCTCGGCGTCCTCGCCGAGCATTTGAGCGAGACGCCGACGACGGTGCTCATGTCGACGCACCACGTGGAGGAGGTCGAGCGGCTTGCGGATCACATCGGCGTGATGCGCGGCGGCGAGCTGCGCGCGCAGATGACGATCGCCGCGTTGCAGAGCGGGCTGCGTCGCTATCGCGCCGATGTGCCCGACGGATGGCGGGGAGTCCCGACGCTCAACGGCGCCGTACTCCGGCGCATCGCGGCGCCGCACGAGGTCCAGTGGACGGTGTGGGGCGCGGAAGCCGAGATCAGCAAGCAATTCACGCAGGCGGGCGCGACGGTTCGCGAGGTTGCACCGCTCTCTCTGCTCGATGCGACGCTGGCGTTGCTCAACCCCAAGACGGAGGATCGCGCATGACCTCGATCGCGCTGCATCCGGTGCCACGCTGGAAGACGGTGGCGAAGGAACAGATCAACGCCGTCGGCGTGGCGCTGCGCACGGAGAGCATTCTCTTCCTGTGCGCGCTCGGTGTGATCGCGGTGCTCGTGATCATCAATGCGGTCCACGCCCTCGGACAACCCAACAGCCGGCCCGACGTCGTCTTCGGACCCGCCGGCACCATCCCGATCACCCTCGTGGGTTTCGTGCTGCCCTTCAGTGTGTGGCGGAGCGAGGATCCGGCGCGGCGGTCGTATCACTGGTCCATGCCCATCGCGCGAGTCCCCCACACACTCATGAAGACCGCGGCCGGCTGGCTCTGGCTGATGGCCGCCGTGGTGGTGTACCTGCTGTTCATCGTCGCGCTCGGCCAGGTCGTCGCACACATCGGCGGGTACTCCGGCTCGCAACATCACGTCCCCGCCTGGCAATGGATCATCCCCTTCACTTCCGCCACCATCGCGTATCTGCTCGGCTCGACCGCCATCATCGCGAGCGATCACCCGTGGCGCTGGATCATGGGCGTGATCATCGCCTACGCCGTCATCTTCATGGTTCTCGACGAGCTGGATTGGAACAGCGCGGCCCGTGCGTGGGAGGGAATCGTGAACGGGTATCACGGAGTGCGCGCAGCGATCTTCGGCCACGTTCGGGCGCGGTACGCGGGAGCCAGCGCCGCGCGATGGATCGGAGCGACAGCGATCTGGGGCGCGCTCGGCATCGTCACGCTGGCCGGTGCGCTTCTCCGTCGCGGCGACGAGTGATCATCGCGCCGTGACCTTCGCCGAGTAGATGTGCCACGTCCGTTGCTCGGGCGTGGCACCGGTCACGACTGCGCGACGGAGCGTGTACGTCCCGGCGAAGTGCTGCACGGCGCCGCCGGTTGTCCGCGCGGTGATCTGAACCGGTACCGTCACGTAGCGCGAGCCGGCCGCGCCGTCGATCCGGCTCGGTGCACCGAGCTGGACCGCAACGGACACCGTGCTGTCGAAGCCGCGCCGGAACGCAGCGAACGACTGCCCGCTCGCTGCGCCCTCCTGCTCCCATGCGAGGTATGCACGCCGGTAGTCGTGCGCGTCGATGGCGGCGTAGTAGTCGCGAACGACGGCGACCGCGGCGGTCGCGCTGCCTATCGGCGTCGTTGACGGCTCGACCGCGCGAGCCGCAGCGGTATCACTGCGCTTCGCGTCCGGCGCGTGGTCGGACCGGCATCGTGCGACGCCAAAGATCAGGACGACGAGCGCGCACCGGCCGCGGCGCGAGAACAGTCGAGCCCGCATTACCAGATGTGCGCTACGACTGCACTCGGCCGCACCATCGGATCGCCGGGCTTGCACCCGAACGCCTTGGCGAACTGCGCCATGTTGGACAAGGGCCCGTTCACGCGCCACCGATCGGGCGAGTGTGGATCGACGGTCACCCGCGTGCGCAGCGCCTCGGGACGCGTGTGTCCACGAAAGCTCTGCGCGAACGCCAGAAAGTATCGCTGCTCCGGCGTGTACCCATCGATCAGCCCCGGGCGACCGTCGCGTTCCAGCGCGCGCTCGAGGGCATCGTACCCGGTGAGCGCGCCGCCGTAGTCGGCAATGTTCTCGCCGAGGGTAAGCGGGCCGTTCACGTGGAACGTATCCACCTGGATGTAGCCATCGTACTGCTGCACGACGAGCGCGGCCTGCTGCGCGAAGTGCGCGGAATCCGCCGGCGTCCACCAGTCGCGAAGGTTCCCCTGCGCGTCGTAGTGTCGTCCCTCATCGTCGAAGCCGTGCGTGAGCTCGTGGCCAGCCCAACTGCCCCCGAGCGATCCGTAGTTCGCGCCGTCATCGGCCTTCGGGTCGAACGTCTGTGGCGTGAGCGCACCCGCGGGGAAGACGATCTCGTTCTTGGTGGGATCGTAGTACGCGTTGACGGTGGGGACGGTCATGTCCCACTCCGTCGTGTCCACGCGCGCACCGGGGCGGTTCACCACACGCTGCCACTCGAACGCGTTCGCACGCATCACATTGAGCGCGAACGAGCCGTCCATCACCTGCAGGCGTGAGTAATCGCGCCAGTGATCGGGATACCCGACCTTCTCGCGTACGTGCGCGAGCTTCTCGAGCGCGTGCTCGCGCGTGGTGTTGGACATCCAGGTCAGATGCCGTAGCCGCTCGCCGAAGGCGGCACGGATGTCGTCGATCACCGACTTGGCGCGCGCCCGCGCTTCGGGAGGAAAGGTCTTCGCCACGTAGGCCTCGCCGAGTGCTTCGCCCATGTCCGAGTCCGTCTCCTGCAAGCAGCGCTTCCATCGCGGGAGCATCTGCGACGTGCCCGTGAAGCGGGAGCTGAAGGCGAAGTCTTCCTGCACGAACGGCGTGCTCAGCCACGGCGATGCGGACGCGAGCACGTGATAGCGAAGATAGGCGCGCCAATCCGCGAGTGGCACGGTGGCCAGCAGCGTATCGACGCGCTGCAGGAACGCCGGCTCGGCGACGTTGACCATCGTGAGCGGAACGGTGAGTCCGATCGCATGAAAGTAGTCGGTCCACGGCACGTTGGACGCCAGCGTCCGGAGCTGCGCGGCCGGCATCATGTGCACGGTCGCGGCGGGGACACGACGCGCAACGCGCGTGAGCGATGCGCGTGCGAGCTGCGTCTCGAGGGCCAGCACATGCTCGGCGTCGGCGTGCGCGGTGACGGGCGACTCACCGGCGAGCGACAGCACGCGCGTGATGTGCTCCACGTACTGCTGCCTGGTGGAATCGGCAGACGGATCCGCGGTCGTGTAGTAGTCGCGGTCGGGGAGTCCGAGTCCGCCCTGGCTGAACCACGCCATGTAGTGTGCCGCATCGTGCGGACTCACACCGGGGCTGTAGCGGAAGAGGACGTCGATGCCGCGCACCTGCAAGGCCGCGATCTCCGGCACAAGTTCCGCACGTGTGCGGATGTGCTCGATATCGTTGAGCATCGGGCGGATGGGCGCGATCCCCTGCTGCTCGGCAGCGGAGGAGTCCATGCACGACGCGTAGAAGGTGCCGAGCTTGCGCTGTGTGCTGCCGGCGGGGAGCGTCGTCCGGCGCGCCATCACATCGTCGAGCACGGAACGAACGACGAGTTCGTTCCGGTCCGTCATCTCGCGCGCGACACCAGACGACGAGTAGGCGGCAGGGATCGTGTCGTGCTCGAGCCACGCACCGTTCGCGTATGCGAAGAAGTCGGTGCAGGCTTTGACGGTGGTATCGATGAAGGCCGGGTCGACGACACGGAGCGGGCGATGCGCTGCGGATGACGGTGCCGTGGCTGACGATTGCGCGAGCGCATGTCCCGGCGAGATCGCGACGATGGCGACGCAGATAGCGGCGAACAGGAGCACCAGGGCACGAAGACGCGTCGTGCTGGATGGCCGAACGGAATGCCGAGCGGGCATGAGAGCGAACCTCGGTGACGATGAGTGGCGCGGGATGAACAGAAAATGCTGCGCGCACCGCTCGCCGGCCAGCCGTCGTTGACGTGTACGCGGGCGCGAGCCGCCAGTACACGGCCGCCCGCTTAGAGCAGCACCACCGGATCGCGATCCAGGGCCACGCGCATCTCCTCTCTCGACGGCACCTCGAACTTCTCGACGAAGTAGCGTGCCACGCGCGTCAGGCTGGACGCGTGCTCCGACTTGAGCAACAGATGCCACCGCCACCGTCGCTTGATACGGTCGATGGGACACGGGGCCGGCCCCACCACCGTCACGCCCGGCACCGGATGTGCCGCGAGCAACTTCCGAATCCACTCCGCCGCCGAGATGGCGAGCTGCGCCGTCCCCTCCTCCGTTACCCCGCTGCACACCACGTTCGCGAGTCGCACGTACGGCGCGTACGCCGGCTCTTGGCGCGCAGGCAACTCCGCAGCGACGAACGCCAGATAATCGTGCGCCAGTGCGCATCGCACGGCGTGATGCTCCGGGACGCGCGTCTGGATATACACCTCCCCACCCTTCGGCCCGCGCCCGGCGCGCCCCGCCACCTGGCTCAGCAGCTGAAAGCTCCGCTCCGACGCACGGAAGTCCGGCAGGTTGATCCCGACGTCCGCATCGATCACACCGACGAGCGTCACGTTCGGGAAGTCCAACCCCTTCGCGATCATCTGTGTGCCGAGGAGAATCTCCACCTCGCCGCGTCCCACGCGATCGAGGATCTCGGTGTGCGCCCACTTCCCACTCGTCGTGTCCACGTCCATGCGCGCGATCCGCGCCGCCGGAAATCGCTCGGCCAGCAGTCGCTCCACCTGCTGCGTGCCGAGTCCGCGCTGCCGCACGGTCGTCCCGCCGCACCGGCGGCACACCAGCGACGGCGGCTCCTCGTGCAGGCAGTAATGACACACGAGCCGCTCGGGGCTCCGGTGGTACGTGAGACTGATGCTGCAGTTGGGACAGCTCGGTACGTCGCCGCACGACTCACACTGCAGGAACGACGCGTAGCCGCGGCGGTTGAGGAGCAGGATGCTCTGCTCGTGTCGCGCGAGTCGCTGTGCGAGTGCGTGCTCGAGCGGCTCGCTCACCACGCGCCGGAACGGATCGACGGGCGCGGCGCTCACGCTCCGCTCGTCCGCGTGTGGCACGCGCCGCGCGACGGGGCGCGTGTCCACCACTTCGACTCTCGGCAGCCGCCCCGCACCCACGCGCTCGGGCAGCTCGAGCAGGGTGTACTTCCCGTTCGTCGCGTTCTGCCAGCTCTCGAGACTGGGTGTCGCACTCCCGAGCACGACCACTGCGCCCTCGAGCTGCGCGCGCACCACGGCTACTTCGCGTGCGTGATACCGCGGCGTCTCGCCGTTCTTGTAGCTCCCCTCGTGCTCCTCATCGACGACGATCGCGCCGAGGTTCTCGAGCGGTGCGAAGATGGCCGAGCGCGCGCCGACCGCGATCCGCTTCTCACCGCGCTTGAGCGCGAGCCACGCGTCGTACCGCTCGCCATCGCTCAGCGCCGAGTGCAGCACGGCGACGCGATCACCGAACACGGCGCGGAAGCGATCGACCGTCTGCGGCGTGAGCGCGATCTCGGGCACGAGCACGATCGCGCTCTGCCCGCGCCGCTCCACCACCTCGCGCAGGAGCTCGATGTACACAAGCGTCTTCCCGCTCCCCGTCACGCCGCGAAGGAGGAACACGTCACCAGGCTTGGCCGACGTGAGCGCCGCGATCGCCTGTCGCTGTGCGGGTGTCGGCTCGTGCGTCGGCGCCGTACGTCGCTCGCGCGCGGCGAACGGGTCGCGCTGCACGACGGCCTCCTCGATCGCGATCAGCCCGCTGTCGCGCAGCTTCGTGAGCACGCTCGCCGAGAAGCCAAGCTGCTCGTGCAGATGCGACACCGTGCATCGTCCACCCATCGACTCGAGCAGCTCGTACAGCTCGCGCTGCCGCCGGGCGCGCGCGAACAGTCGATCGCGCTCCTGCAGCGAGGGGAGCTCGCGGATCACGACCGCCACTCGCTGCGTCTTCTGCGCGGGCCTCGGCGCCGCAGCGCCGGTGAGCGCGGCCGGGAGCACGCACCGCGCGACGAGTCCTAGCGGCACCACGTAGTAGTCCGCAATCCACTTGCACAGCGCGAGCAGCGATTCGCTCAACGCAGGCTCGGGATCCGGCACGTCGAGGATCGGGCGCACCCGCTCGATCCCGTTGCCGTCCGATGGCCCGAGGCAGATCCCGATCGCCCGCCGCGTGCGGACGGGCACGACCACGCGCGTCCCCGGTACGAGGGGATGCGAGGGCTCGCCATCCACCGCGTACGTGAACGTCTGGAAGAGCGGGAGCGGCAGCGCGACCTCGATGCGCCGCGACGAGCCGGCGGGGGGCGTCATGCCCGCGCCGTCAGGACGCAGTCGGCGTGATGCCGAGCCGGCGCGAGATCCACGCAGTGCGATACCGCTCGGCCGATTCCGTCTCTGCGAGGTATGCGATGAGCGCGTCTGCCAGCTCGTGCCCGCGCTGGTACCGCTCCTCCGGGAGCTTCGCGAGACACTTCATCGTGATCTCGGCGAGCGGCGTCGGAACGTGCGAGTCCACCACCTCGGGCGACGGCGGCATCTCGTGCACGTGCTTGTAGCCGATCGAGTAGGAGTCGGCGCCGTCGAAGGGCGGGAAGCCGACGAGCATCTCGTAGAGCAGCACGCCCATCGCGTACACGTCGCTACGCCCGTCCACGAGCTTGCCCATGGCCTGCTCCGGCGACATGTAGTGCGGCGTCCCCATGGCCCGTCCCGTCATGGTGAGCCGGTTGTGGAAGCGCGCCGTGGCGATCCCGAAATCGGTGAGCGCGGCGTTGCCGTCCTCGTCGAACAGCACGTTGTCCGGCTTGATGTCGCGATGCACGATCCCGCGCCGGTGCGCGTAGTCGAGTCCCACAGCGACCTGCGATGCGACGGATGCGGCGAGCGCGGGCGCGATCGTCCGATTGGCGACGATCGCGTCGGCGAGCGATCCACCGGCCATGAACGGCATCACGAGATAGACGAGTGCCTCGTGCTCGCCGTAGTCGAGGATCGGACAGATGTGCGGATGCAGCAGTCGCGACGCCGCTTCCGCTTCGCGGCGAAACCGTTCACGCATCTCCGCATCGCGCGCCAGGTGCTGCAGCAGCACCTTGATGACGAGCGGCGAGCCGAGCGAGCCGTGCTTGGCGCCGTACACGTGTGCCATCCCGCCCGTCGCGATGCGACGGTGAATGGTGTAGCGCGCGCCGACCGCACGGCGCAGCAGGTCGAGCTCTTCGTCGGGCTTCTCGCTCGGTGCATCGGTGAGCTCGGGAAGCGCCGTGCCGCATCGCGTGCAGGAGACCGCAGCGCCGCGGTTCCAGGTGCCACAATCAGGACAGAACATCGCTCATCCGTCGAAGTCGATACGCACGAAGTCGTACGGCGGCCACGGCCCCGTCTGCCGGAACGTCAATGCCTCGTGCCGGAACGCGTGCGACCGCACGCGCTCCGCAAATTCATCCCACGCGTCTTCGGGGATCAGGAACGCTTCCGTCATCGCCTCGGCTTCCTGTCGCGTGATCATTGCCGCGACGGCGTGCCGTCGGAGATCGCGAAAGCACTCGGACCCCGTCGTCAGAATCTCCACCTTTCCATCCACAGGACGCACGGCCGGGTTCGGCGTGATGTGGACGCGCGTCTCACACCGCCCTTCCACGTAGTGCAGCCCTTCGCTCAGCGCGATGTAGTTCATCTCCAGCCACCGCTTCACCTGCTCCGCTGACTTCACCACCGCGCCGAACGGCGCGGGGAGCACCGGCGTGCGGCGGAACAGCCGACTGACGAGCTGCGCCGTGCGTTCGACGTCGTCGGGATCGCCACCCGTCGCCTCGAACGGCGCCGGCCGCACGATCGCGCCGAGGTCGCGGAACATGATTACGCTCGCATCGGGCGCGACGAGCTTGTCCTCGCCACCATCGACGAGCACGACCGCGTACAGCCGCAGCCCGCTCACAGCCACTTGCGCCACCTCAACACCGCGATCAACGCCACCCCCAACGCCAGCTGCACACCGAGCATGAGCCAGAAGCCGTACGGCGTCTGCGAGAGTGGGATGCGCGCGAAGTTCATCCCCCAGATCCCACTCACGACGACGAACGGAATGCTCAACGTCGCGACGATCGTGAGTCCCTTCGTCACCACGGCGAGCCGGTTCGATACCTGCGTGAGGTATGCGTCGAGCGTGCTGCTCAACAATTCACGGTACGTCTCGAGGCTGTCCGTGATGCGCAGCACGTGGTCGTAGATGTCGCGGAAATAGACCTGCGATTCGGGCGTGAGGAGCACGCTCGGCCGATTCGTGAGGATGTTGAACACCTCGCGCTGCGGCGCGAGGTAGCGCCGCAGTCCGAGCACGACCCGCTTGACGTCGAAGATGTCGCGCATCGTCCCGGGATCGAAGCGCACGAACACGCGCTCTTCGACCTGGTGCGTGAACTCGTCGACACGATCCAGAAGCGGGAAGTATTCGTCGACGGCCGTGTCCATCATCGCGTGCATGAGCCGCTCGGCGCCGCGGCCCAGCAGCTCCGGTTGCCGAGCCAGCTGTTCGGTCACCTCGGTGCACGCGCGCGACGGGCCGGCATGCACCGTGACCAGATAGTTCTGCCCGAGGAAAAAGTACAGGTTGAACGTGTAGAGATCGAACGGGTCGTCCGTCTGCTCGTTGAACGCCACGCCGCGGACCACCGTGAACAGGTAGCCGTTGTACTCTTCGAGCTTCACCCGCGTGTTCGGGTTGAGCACGTCCTCGATGGCGAGCGGATGGAAGTGGAACACCTTGTCGAGGAGCGCAAGTTGGTGGCGATCGCTGGAATCGATGTCCACCCAGAGCTGCCCCGCGTTGGACTGGACGGCGGCCACGAGCTCGGCGGGGGTGAGACCGGTGCGGACCTGTCCATCGGGAGCACTGTAGACGCTGTGCGCGCGATCGCCCTCACCAGCGGTCCGCGCGGCCGCCGGTGCGGGATGATTCACCGTTCCCTCTCGTGGGGCCATTTGATCCCCGTGATGAGCTGAAAGCCGATCGTGCGCTCGCGAGACAGTTCGCGGATGAGCGTCGTCTCGCGCTCCACCGCGCTGCGTGCTTCCCGCCAGCCGCGCCGCCGCCAGGCGCGTCCGACGATCTGCATTTTCTGCCGCCAGGTGAGCCCCGGCGGCCGCTGCACCGCCCCTGTCCCCGTCCCTCGTCCGCCCGGCGGCCCGGACGTCCAATCCTCCACGCGGATCTCGACCACACCCGCATCGCGCAGCATCGCCTTCCATTCGACGAGGAGATGCGGACGCAGCCCCAATCGCTCGACGATGGGCTCGCGCTCATGCGCCTCGATCTCCGAGGTCCACGTCGGCTGCAGAAGGACGACCGCGCCCATGGGCTTGGTCACACGCACCAGCTCGGCCACCGCGCGCTCGGGACTCGCTGCCGCCGAGAGCGCCGGGTCGCCGATCCCGATGTCGAACACGGCGGTCTCGTGCGGGAGATCGTCGAGGGGCGCGTGCTCGTACTGAATGGGGTTGGCCGTGGCAATGGTCCGCGCGTGCCCTTCGGCGATGTGGAGGGAGTCGAGATCGGGATCGACGCCGGTGATCGATGCACCGGTGCGAAGCGCGAACCACTCCGTCGCGGCA
>DASSNR010000339.1:0-10560 GCA_035687925.1 Gemmatimonadaceae bacterium
CGCTCCGTGTCGACGACGCTGGCGCTCATGGGCGACACGATCGGGAACGACAGCGTGATCCGTCGCGTGCTCGCTGGGGCGACACCGGATTCCGCCCTAGTCGCGAGCAAGCTGCGACGGCTGACGCCGGCCAGCGATACCACGGCCATCGCTCAGCTCTGGTCAGCGGACGGCCACCTGATATGGGACGGCGGGTCCGCCGTGATCGCGAGCGGCCCGCCGGAGACCGGAGCGGTGGGACCCACACGCACCGATTCCGCGCACTTGAGCCCGCTCTTCACGGAGCGTGGGGGCGTGTACTACTGGTACGTGTCGCCGGTCAGGCGGAATGGCCGCCGACTGGGGTGGATCACGGTGCGGCGCCGCATTGCCTCGACGCCGCAGGCGCGGCGCCAGATCCAGGGGCTCATCGGCGAGAAGGTTCGGGTCTACTTCCGCAACGATTCCGGCTCCTTCTGGACCACGCTCGCGGGATCGCCCGTGTCGGCACCTGTGGGCGCGCGCCCCGCGGGTGGGTTCGCGACCCACCTGCGCCCCGATGAGCCGACGTCCGGCCCTGCCTTCGTCACCGAGGCACCCATCGCGGGGACCCCATGGACGCTCGTACTCGATGTGCCGGTCACTGCCGCCGATGCCACGCCGCACGCGGTGTTCCTGCACCTGGCGATCTTCACGCTCGTGCTGCTCTTCGCCGCGGTGGTGGTGGCGTGGGTGGTCAGTCGCCGCCTCACGCGTCCGCTCATCGAGCTCGCGGAAGCAACGGAGTCCATTGCGCGCGGCGACTACTCGCGCCGCGTCGACGCCGTGCATGCGCAATCGAGCGATGAGATCGGCCGCCTCGCCGAGAGCTTCAACCACATGATCGACGAGATCGCCGCTTCGCACACGGAGCTCGAGCAGCAGATCGAGGAGGCGCAGTCGATGAGCGAGGAGCTGGAGTCGGCCAACGCGCAGCTCCAGGAGACGACGCTCGAGGCCGAGCTCGCGCGCGATGAAGCGGACGCCGCGCGTCGCGATGCGGAGGATGCCAACCGCGCGAAGTCCGCGTTCCTCGCGACGATGTCGCACGAGCTGCGCACGCCGCTCAATGCGATCGCCGGCTACGCCGAGCTCCTCGAGATGGGCGTCCGCGGTCCCATCACGCGCGAGCAGCGCGAGGATCTCGAGCGGATTCGCCGGAGCCAGCGCGCGCTGCTCGCGCTCGTGGACGACGTGTTGAGCTTCGCGCGCATTGAGGCGGGGCGCGTGGAGTATCGCATGGAGGAAGTGCCGCTCGATGTCGTGCTCATCGCCGTCGAGAACCACATCGCGCCGCAGGCGCGCGCGAAGGGGATCTCCTACGTGTACCGTCCGGCCGGCGCGGATGTGTGCATCTGGACCGATCGCGAGAAGCTCGAGCGCATCGTCGTCAATCTGCTCTCGAACGCCGTGAAGTTCACCGCGGCCGGGGGCCAGGTGGCGCTCGAGAGCGAGGAGTGTGGCGATGTCGTCGACATCCGCGTGATCGACACGGGGTGTGGGATTGCGGCGGACAAGCTCGATGCGATCTTCGAGCCGTTCACGCAGGCCGAGGCGGGGCTCACGCGGCGCAGCGAGGGCACGGGACTCGGGCTCGCCATCAGCCGGGAGTTCGCGCACGCCATGGGCGGTGAGCTCATCGTCGAGAGCACCGTGAACCAGGGATCGACGTTCACGCTGCGGCTCCCGATCCGGCCGCCGGAGGACGGCGGGGTGCATGCCCCCGAGTCGCTCAGCGGCGACGCGACGAGGGACGACGCGACGGCGGTGTGAGGCGCTTCGGCCTTCGCGTGCTTGGTCGATGGCAGCCCCATCACGTGTAGCGCGATGTTGAAGTAGATCAGGAGCCCCACCACATCGACCATCGACGCGACGAACGGCGATGACGCGATCGCTGGATCGAACCCCAGCTTCGTGAAGACGAGCGGGAGCAGTGCGCCGACGAGCGTGCCCGCGAGCACCACGGCGATGAGCGTCAGCCCCACGACGAGCGCGACGTCGAATCCGTTTGCCCACCCGAACGGTGTGGGCAGGACGGCGCGCACGAAACCGATCACGCCCAGGAATGCGCCGAGCGCGATCCCTTGTCCGAGCTCGCGCCACAGCACACGCATCGTGTCGCCGAGCTTCACGTCGCCGACCGCGAGCGCACGCGTGATGAGCGTGGCCGATTGTGACCCGGAGTTGCCCCCCGAGCTGATGATGAGTGGGATGAAGAACGTGAGCGCGATCGCGGCCGCCAGCTCGTTCTGATAGGCACGCAGCGCCGAGCCGGTGAACATCTCCTCGAAGAAGAGGAGGAGGAGCCACCCGCCGCGCTTCCGGGCGATGTCCCAGAAGCTCGCCTGGAAGTACGGCTCCTCGAGCGGCTGCACGGCGCCGAGCATCTGGATGTCTTCCGTCTGCTCCTCGACCAGGGCGTCGATCACGTCGTCGACCGTCACGACGCCGATGATGCGGCCGGCCTCGTCGACGACCGGCACCGCGACGAGGTCGTACTTCGACGTGATGCGCGCCACCTCCTCCCGGTCGGCCGTCGGCGGTACGGTGACGATGTCGCTCCACGCGAGATCGGCGATCCGCGCACCTTCCGGTGCCGCGAGCAGCTCGCGCAGTGAGAGCACGCCGCGCACGCGCCCCTCGGCGTCCGTCGCGTACACGGTGTAGATCGCCTCGCGTCGCCCCGCACGCGCCGCCATGCGCACGGCACGCAGTGCCTGCTCCACCATCAGGTACTCGGGCACGGAGATGAACTCCGTGGTCATCAAGCCGCCGGCGGTGTCGGGCTCGTAGGAGAGCAGCCGCTCCGTCTCGCCGCGCGTTTCGGTCGGGATCTGGGAGAGGATGTTCTCGGCGTGCGCCTCCTCGAGATCCTCGATCGCGTCGGCGCGATCGTCCGGCGTCATCTCGGAGACGAGCACCGCGGCCTGCTTGGGGCTCAGCGCCTCGAGCACCTCGGTGCGCAGCTCCTCGTCCAGGTACTCGAGGACATCACCGGCGCGCGCGGGTGGGAGCGCGCGCAGCAGCTGCACCACGCGATCCACGGGGAGCAGCTCGGCGACGTCGGCGAGATTCGCCGGGTGCATCTCTTCGGTTTCGGCCGCGACGTTCCCCGGTGATTCGTCGAGCAACACGAGGATGTCGGGGGCCAGAAGGGCGGCGACGGGGCGCTCGGCTTTCTGCTGTGGTGGAGTCATGGGACCCGTCCTGTCTGCGCAACGTCTCACCCGGCCGGCCACGGCGCGCCGTCCGAGTGGTCAAGGGAAGGCGGGCGTCAAGTTACGTAGGGGGGATGGCGCATACAAGCGGGCAGATGAGATGTTCAGCATGTGACAACCGTGCGCCCTGAGCGAGTTGTCTGAGTATGCGGGTGGTCGTCCCCCGTCCGTCCCACGCCGTTCCGCGCTCACTCTCCACCGGGAGCCATCGTGTCCCGTTCCGCCGGGATTACGGCGACCTCTTCCGTGCGCGGCCGGACAACACGTTCCTCATCAAGTTGTCCTACTGGTTCAGCCCCTGAGCGGGGCAGGGGCTTGACAGCACCGCATCTCTGCTGGAAAATTAGCACAGAATGCTAGAAACCTAGCAGATCCAGGAGTCGTAGACGTATCCAGCCACACGGACGAGTGCCCATGCCCAGGATTCCACCCACACGCAACCTGAGCCGCCGCGAGCGGCAGATCATGGACGTCCTCTTCGGGCGCGGCGAGGCCACCGTTGCCGACGTCATGGCCAACATCCCCGACCCGCCGAGCTATTCCGCGGTGCGTGCCACGCTCCGCATCCTCGAGGAGAAGGGGCACGTCGTGCATAAGGAAGAAGGGCCGCGCTACGTCTACCTCCCGGCCGCCGCGCCCGACGAGGCGCGCGCCGATGCTCTCAAGCATCTCGTCCGCACGTTCTTCAATGGATCACCCGAGCAGGCCGTCACCGCGTTGCTCCAGATGTCCGACGCGCACTTGAGCGACGCGGAGATCGAGCGGCTGCGGGAACGCATCCGCGCTTCGCGCAAGAGGGGGAAATAACCCATGCTGCCGATCCTGTCGCATCTCGTGTCGCCGCCGACGCTCGCACCGTTCGCCGTCGCGACCTTCCTCGTGAAAGCGACGCTCTTGCTGCTCGTCGCGCTGCTCGCCGCCGCGCTGCTCCGCCGTGCCTCGCCGGGCGCGCGGCACATCGTGTGGATGGGTGCGCTCGCCGCCCTCGTGCTGCTCCCGGCGCTCTCGCGCTGGATGCCATGGCGGCTCGAGATCGGAACGAGCGCGCTCGGGACGATGATGCACTCGCTCGAAGACGTCCAACCCGCATCGCACACGGCGCTCGATGCGTCGCGGGGCACGCCGCCGACCACGACCGCCGACGGCCAGCGCGCACAGCGCCTCGCGCCGCCTCCGGAGGTCGGGCCACTCGCGTCGTCACTCCCGCCGTCTACGCGCCCGGCCGCACCAGCGCCCTCGACGGATGATCCGGCCATCGCGCGGGCGGCGCACGGCATCACCGCCGCCACTGCCTGGCTCGTGCTGCTCACCCTCTGGATCGCGGGCGCATGCGTGCTGCTCGCGCGGTTCGTCGCCGGGCTCGTCGCCGTTCGGCGCATCGTGCGTAGCGCGCGTGCACTCGACGGCGCGGACTGGACCGTCCCGCTGTGGGAGGTGGCCGACCGGCTCGATCTCGCGCACGCGCCGCGCCTCGTGCGGAGCGACGCGATCACGATGCCCTTCGCCTGTGGACTCCTGCACCCGACTATCGTCCTCCCGCGCGATGCCGATGCGTGGACGGATGATCGCCGTCGCGCCGTGCTCTTCCACGAGCTGGCGCACGTGCGTCGTCGCGATCTGATCGGGCACACGCTCGGCCGCATCACCTGCGCGCTCTACTGGTTCCACCCGCTCGCGTGGACGGCGGCGCGCCGGCTGCGCGCGGAGAGCGAGCGCGCATGCGACGACCTCGTGCTCGCTTCGGGCACGCGCGCGTCGGAGTACGCGGATCATCTGCTGCAGATCGTCACGCAGGTGCGGCACGCGGCGGCGCCCGCGGTCGCGCTCGCCATGGCGCGGCGGAAGGAGTTCGAGGGACGCATGCTCGCCATCCTCGACCCCGCGCTCGAGCGCACGGCGCCGAGCCGGTTGCAGGCGACAGGGCTCGTGATCGGACTCGCGGCACTTGCGGTGTCGGTGTCCGCCATGGCACCGGCAGGCGTGCACGGCGAGCAGCAGAGCACCGTGCAACGCGAGGGAAAGGTGACGTCGACGTCCGACTCGATGGCAACGTCCGCGAATGCACTCGCGACCGACACCGATGCACTCCAATCGCCCACGCAGACTCCCACGACAACCACGCATCCGCTCGCGACGCTCCCGCAATCCATCGCCGCGCCGAGCCTAGCGATGCCGGACACCGGCGATCGCGCGCGCCATCACCCGCGCTCCGTCGGTGAGGCTGTGAGCTCCGCCGTCGAGCAATCGGTCGAGCCCATCATCGAGTCGGTCACGCCGGCCGTCGATCAGGCACTCTGGTCGCTGCGTGATGGTCGCGATGGTCACGATGTCTACCGCAATCCCCGCGACGTCGACGTGGATACGAATGCGTGGCAGAACATGGGCGAGAGCATCGCCGATGCGGTGACGCGCAGCTTGGGTACGTGGACATCCACCAAGCGCGGGACGCACGCGGATAGCGGCACGACGGCGCTCCTGGTGCAACTCCTCCGGAGCGACAGCAGTGCCAAGGTGCGACGCACCGCTGCGTGGGCGCTGGCGCAGCGCGACGATCGCTCGGCGCAGGCGCCGCTGGCCGCCGCGCTCGAGCACGACAAGAGCGCCGACGTGCGCGAGATGGCCGCGTGGGGGTTGGGGCAGACGGGTGACCGCGGCGCAGTGCAGGCGCTGGGTGACGCCATGCAGCGTGACGCGGACGAGGAGGTGAAGGCGACGTCGGCGTGGGCGCTCGGCCAGATCGGCGACGATGCCGCCACGCCCGCACTCGATGCGGCGATGGCGGATCCCAGCGCGCGCGTGCGTTCGCGCGCTGCGTGGGCGCTGGGACAGATCGAGCCGAAGAACGCACCGCATGGACTCGTCAGCGCGCTCCACGATTCCGACACCGCTGTGCGTCTCTCAGCCGCATGGGCGCTCGGGCAGATCCAGGATTCGCAGACGCTCTCGGCGCTCTCCTCCGCGCTCGCGAGCGAGAAAGATCACCGCGTGCGTGAGGCCGAGGTGCGCGCGATGCTCCTGCTTGGCGAGACGTCGGATGCCGCGCTCAAGGAGCTGATCAAGTCGCCCGATCCGGAGATTCGCCTCCGGGCGACGCGCGCGCTCGCCGGCTACGGCGTGGGCGCGTGGCCCTGGCCGTGGCCGAGGCCGATGCCGCGTCCCATGCCCTGACGCGCTCGAGGGGCCGGCCGTGCCACATGGCCGGCCCCGTCGCAATGCACGTTCGCCCTGCAATGTGTGTGATAGTGCTAAGAAATCAGCATACTACCCGGCAACCGGCGGCGCGCGCACCTCTGGCGCGCCGCGCACGAGGGAGGGAACGATGAACCCGCTTCGCACCGGTGTCCTGTTACTCACGCTCGCCATTGTGCCGCGCCCCGGCGCCGAGTCGCGCGCGATGCGTGCCGCGGCGACCACTCCATATGTGAACGGCTCCGATACCGCCGCGGACGTGGGCGAGCTGCTTCGCGCCGTGCGCGGTGCGTCGCCACTCGTCTGCGGGATGGCCGCGCGAGCGCTGTCGTCCGGCTTCGGCGGCTCCGGATGGGATGCGCCGGCGCCGCCCACCGGCGCCGAGGTGCGCGAGCGGCTCGCGTCGCTCTCCGATCGCACGCTCGCACCCGCCGACGTCGACACACTGCTCGCGGCGCTCGACGAATCGGATCCCTGCGCGCGCGAGATCGGCGCGCGTATGCTCGGCCGCGCCGGCACCGATGCGCCCGTCGACGCGCTGCTCGCGCGCCTGGCCTCGACGTCGTCATCCACGCGCGCGGCCGCCGTGCTCTCCCTCGGGCTCGCGCGACCGCGCCAGGCCATCGAGCCGTTGATTCGTGTACTGAGCGACAACGCCGACGCGGTCCGCGCGAACGCCGCGTGGGCGCTGGGACGCGTGCGCGACACGCAGGCCGTGGCACCGCTCACGCGCGCGCTTCGCGATGCGCAGCCAATCGTGCGCGGAGCGGCGGTCGTCGCCCTCGGCCGCATCCGCAGCACCGATCCGGTGGATGCGCTCATGAAAGTTTTGCGCGAGGATCCGAGCGCCGACGTGCGCCGAGCCGCGGCCTGGGCGCTGGGGCAGCTCGAGGATGACACCGCGATCGACGCGCTGGCCGCCGCGCTGCAGCACGATGACAGCGCATCCGTGCGCGAGATGTCCGCGTGGGCGCTCGGCCAGTTCCACGATGCGGCGGCGTCGGCACTGTCCGCGCTCGCCACCGCGGTGCAGAGCGATCGAAGCACGGACGTCAGATCCAGCGCCGCGTGGTCGATCGGGCAGATCCGGCCCGAGCGCGCGCCGAGCGGGCTCGTGCAGGCGCTGCATGATGCGGACGATGACGTGCGCGAGAACGTCGCCTGGGCATTGGGACAGATTCGCGACACGACATCGCTTCCCGCGCTGGAGAAGGCGATGCAGCAGGAGCACGTCGCGGACGTGCGGCGCGTCGAGTTCCGTGCGCTGCTCCTGACGGGCGAGCACTCGGAGCGTGCACTTACGGAGGCGCTCAAATCGTCCGACGCGGAGATCCGCGAGATGGCGGTAATGGCGCTGGCGGGACGGGGCATGCGTCCGTGGCCGATGCCGCGTCCGCGGCCGCGCCCGTTCCCGTAACCGGCTCGTGCTCGCTCGCGGCGTCGCGAGTCGCAGAAACCGGCAACGAGGTGACTGCCGTAGTGGACGGTATGCCGCGAGCGACGTACTCCTCCCACCGCGTCGCGGGCTCGCGGTGACGCCGGCCAACCGCCGGCCGCTTCGAGGTGTCAGACTGGAACAACTATGCCCATTCGCATCCGATCCATCGCCATCCTGATCCTGGCGTCGATGTTCGCCGTCGTCGCCCGTGCACAGAGTGCGTCGCGCAGCAACGACACGTCGCCCCATGCGAGCGCATCGGCGCGCTACGTCGTCACTGCGGAACGCGTCACGACGCCAATCGTGATCGATGGCCGCCTCGACGATCCCGCCTGGCGCACCGCGCCGGCGGCCACGCACTTCGTGCAGCAGCGCCCCGACCCGTACGCGCCTGCGTCCGAGCCCACGGAGGCGCGCGTGCTGTACGACGGACAGGCGATCTACGTCGGCATGCGCATGTACAGCGATCACCCGGGACAGATCGCCGCTGCCGTGGCGCGCCGCGACTACTCCGGCTACTCCGACTGGGCGCAGGTGATGTTCGACAGCCATCACGATCGGCGCACCGCGTTTCGCTTCGCGCTCAACCCCGCCGGCGTGCAGAAGGACGCGCTCGAGTACGACGACGGGCAAGGGGAGGACGTGAGCTGGGACGCCGTGTGGGAAGGCGCCGTGCACATCGACTCGCTCGGCTGGACCGCGGAGTTCCGCATCCCGCTCTCGCAGCTCCGCTTCGGCACGTCGGACACGTCGCAGGTGTGGGGCGTCGACTTCATTCGCGACATCGCGCGCCTGAACGAGCGCGACTACTGGTCGCCGCTTCCACCCGATGGGAGCCGGATGGCCTCCGCGTTCGGCGATCTCGTCGGTTTGCGCGACCTGCGTGCGCCGCGCCGGTTGGAGGTGCTGCCGTATACGCTCGCGAGTGTGACGAACGCGCCGGGCGTGGCGGGGAATCCGTTCCTCACGCAGAACGATATCGGCAGCAAGGTGGGCGCGGACATCAAGTACGGACTCACGGGCGATCTCACCCTCACGGGAACGGTGAATCCGGACTTCGGGCAGGTGGAGGCTGATCCCTCGGTGGTGAATCTCACCGCGTTCGAAACGTTTTTCCCCGAGAAGCGGCCGTTCTTCATCGAAGGCGCGGATCTCTTTCAGTTCAACATTGGATTTCCCATCGGCACGAGCGACTTCAACTTCCAGAACGATCAGCCGTTCTACTCGCGGCGCATCGGCCGTGCGCCGCAGGGTGGCGTGCCGGATTCCGCGGTCCATCAGAACATCCCGGATGCGACGACCATCCTCGGCGCAGCAAAGCTCTCGGGGAAGACGTCGCACGGCTGGACGGTGGGCGTGCTGGATGCGCTCACGCAGCGCGAGATGGCGCAGTACACGGTCTCGGCCAGTCAGCATCTCGATGCGCCGGTGGAACCGTTGACGAACTACGCCGTCGCGCGCCTGCGGAAGGATTTCCGTCATGGCGAGAGCGCACTGGGCGGGATCGTCACGGCGACCGATCGCGACATCACGAGTAACTCGCTGGACTTCCTCCCCACCGGTGCATACACGGCGGGGCTCGACGGCTTTCACCGTTTCGATAACGGCACGTATCAGATCTCTGGCTCGGTGTTGGGGAGCACGGTGCGCGGCAGCGAGCAGGCGATCTCGCTCATTCAGCGCTCGCCCGGTCACTATTTTCAGCGTCCCGATGCGTCGTACCTCACCTACGACTCCACGCGGACGATACTCGGCGGCTACGTGGCGAACGCGCAGATGGCGAAGGTCGGCGGCGGGCACTGGCGATGGACACTCGCCGGCCAGGCGCGCTCGCCCGGCTTCGACATGAACGACATGGGGTTCGAGCAGTCCACCGATTGGCTCGTGGAAGGCGCGCTCCTCTCGTATCTGAACTTCCAGCCGGGGCGCCACCTGCGCGACTGGAATGCGACCGTAGGGGAGTGGTCGGGGTGGAGCTTCGGTGGCGAGCGGCGCTCGACTGGTGCGTTCTTCAACGGCGGTGTCGACTTCCTGAACAATTGGGGCGCGCTCGTCTCGGTCTCGCGTCAGTTCTCCGCGCTCTCGACCGATGCGCTTCGCGGCGGGCCGGCACTGCGCACGCCCGCGCGGAGTGAGTTCTCGCTCAACATCAACACCGACACGCGGCGGCCGGTGAGCGGGAGTATCGGCTCGTCGTACTCGTACGAGAGCGCGACCGGGATGCGGTCGACCGACGTCTCGCCGTCACTCAGCGTGCGCCCGAGCGGGCGGATGGAGTTCTCACTCGGTCCCGATATCTCGTGGAACCACAACCCGTGGCAGTACGTCGCGCAGGAGTCGGCGCTCGGGAGTACGCACTATCTCTTCGGGCTCATCGACCAGACGACCGTCGCACTCACCGCGCGCGCGCGCTACAGCTTCACACCCACGCTCTCGTTCGAGTTCTATGGCGAGCCATTCATCAGTGCGGGGCGCTACTCCGACTTCCTGCGAGTCGCCGACCCGCGCGCCAAGCAGTTCAATGATCGCTTCCACACCTTCACGTCCGCCGAGCTGAGCTACACCGACAGCACGAGCACGTACGACGTGGATCTGAACGACGACGGCGCGTCGGATCTCTCGTTCGCCAATCCCAACTTCAACCTCAAGCAGTTCCGCTCGACCGCCGTGCTGCGCTGGGAGTATCGCCCGGGCTCC
>DASSNR010000353.1:0-7925 GCA_035687925.1 Gemmatimonadaceae bacterium
GAACGCCGGAGGACACCATGTTGCGTGACACCGGTTCAGCGCCGTCGCACCGTGAAACTGTAGCGGATGTCGGCGCCGCGCTCTCTACGCACATCTACGCCCGCCGCGGCGTGGCCGCGAGCGTGGATGGGATCCGCGTCCTGCTGGTGGACGATCATGCCCTGGTCCGCACGGGGATCAAGGCCATGTTGAGCGGTGCCCGGGATCTGACCATCATCGGCGAGGCATCGAACGGTCGCGAGGCGCTCGAGCTCGCCGCGCGCCTCACCCCCGACGTCGTCGTCATGGATCTCGACATGCCCGATGGCGACGGCGAGTCCGCGACGCGCGCGCTCGTTGCACTCCCGCACCCGCCGCGCGTGCTCATCCTCACCATGCACGACGAGCGCGAGCGATTGCTTGACCTGCTGCACGCCGGCGCTGCCGGCTACCTCGCCAAGGACGCCTCCTCGCACGATCTTCTCGATGCCGTTCGCGTGGTCGCGGCCGGCGATACCTATGTGCGCCCCGCCGTCGCGCGTCGACTTGCCGCCAGCGAGCCCGCGACGATGGCGGCGAGCCGATCGGCACGCGCCGTCTACGACGCGCTCAGTGAGCGCGAACAGGTGGTGCTGCGACTCGTTGCCCAGGGGATGAGCGGGACCGAAATCGGCGACCACCTCGGCATCAGCGCCAAGACGGTGAACACGTATCGACAGCGCATCCACGAGAAGGCCGGACTGGCGACCCGAGTGGACTTCGTGCGCTTCGCGATCGATGCCGAGCTGCTCGACGAGTAGGGCGGCGTGGCGGCTGGCGTGTGCGACATTGCCCGACAGACATCGTCATTCGACTGACAGACGTGGCGTGGCATCAGCGCCAGATTCGATCGCGCGCCGCGTGACGGCGCACGCATCTGACCAGGCACAATGGTTCGTACGCGGGCACACGCTCGCCACTCGGAAGGAGCACCGCCATGCCAGCCTCACTCACGTCGTCGGCGCCAGCGCTGGACGACGTATCGCAACAGTCGCTACGCCTGCCCGCCGGGCCCATCCTCGTCGCGACGGACGGGAGCGCGGAGTGCGACTCCGCCATCGTCGCGGCACGGCTGCTCGCAGCGCACACCAAGGCATCCGTGCAGGTCGTATCCGCGCTCGAGCCTCTTGCCGTCCCGACACTCGAGACGGAGTTCGTTCCCGTTGCTGCCGATGTCTCTCGTCAGCGCGGCGCGAAGCAGCGCCAGGCGATCCACGAGCAGCTGCGCCGGTTCCTGCCGGCCAGAACCGAATGGCCGGTGACCATGTTCAATGGCGATGCCGCACGCGTGCTCTCGCGGACGGCGCACACGCACCACACGCGGCTTCTCGTGATGGGCCGCGGACGCCATGGGCTCGCCGACCGGCTGCTCCGCGGTGAAACGGTGCTGCGTCTCCTGCAGCTGAGCGATGCGCCGGTGTTCGCCGCCGAGCCGTGGATCGCGGCGCTCCCGCGGTTCGTGCTCATCGCCACCGATTTCAGTCCGTACAGCATCTTCGCGGCGCGCGGCGCGCTCGAGTTCGTCGATCCGGACGCCACGCTCTACCTGGCCCACGTCGCGCCGGAGATCGGCCTGTATCATGAGGAGTTCGAGCGCGTGCGCGCAGCACTGGGCATCGATGCCACGCGTGTGAAGCGCGTCGTGCTCACCGGCGATCCGGGACGTGCGCTCGTGGACTTCGCGGCCATCTCGAACGCCGACCTCATGATATCCGGGACGCACGGCTACGGCTTCCTCAATCGATTCATCCTCGGCAGCGTGGCAACTCAGCTCGTGCGCGGCGCGCCGTGCTCGGTGCTCGTGGTCCCCGGCTCTGCGGCCACGCGGGCAGCGACACGCGAGCGAATCGGACGTGGACGCACGCGCGCGATTCCCATGGACGAATGGTCACGGGAGCTCACGACGTTCAGCCGGCGCAACGTCGGCCGGCAGTGCACGCTCGAAATCGATGACCCCGATCTCGGCGCACAGGTGCAGGGGAACGCGCTCCCGTTCGTTGGCGCGGCGTTCGATCCACACGGCACCGAGGTGCAGCTCATGCTCGGCGCGGCGGGGCTCGCGGGCCGGTACCTGAGTCACGTGGTACCGGATGTGTTCGCGGTCGATGTCTTGGATGATGAGGACGGGCGGGATCACGTGCTGCGGGTCGCGAGTGAGCAGGGGAGCACGGTGCTCACGTTCACCGATTGACGTTGCGCAAGGGGAGGAGGAGGCGCCATGGCGCCTCCTCCTCCCCGTTCTCGCCCGCCATTCGCACGGGCGCACATCGCGAACTGCTAGAACGCCACCGACGCCGACGCCTCGAGGAGCAGGCCGTGGAACCGCGGGTCACCCACGAAGTCCTGCGAGAAGCCGCGATACCGCTGCGTCACGTACTCGGTCTTCACGAGGATCGGGCTCGCCAGCCACCAGCCGAGGCCAAACTGCAGCCGATCGACCCGCGCGTTCGCCGACGTCCCCTTGTACATCCCAGTGTGCGCGCCGCTGTACCGCCCTACGAGATACGCGATCGGCAGCACGTCGTACTTCACCTCACCACCGTAGTAGCTCCATCGCTCGTCCGGCGTGCCGGGATTGGAGCCGTTGATGTCCATGTCGTTCGCGTTGCCGAAGAGCCCGCTGAGCGTGAAGCCCGCACCCCGCGTCGTGCCATCGAGCTGCCACGCTTCGAGGTTCTGCCCTTGACCGATCTTCAACTGTCCGGCCTCCGGATCGGTAAGCCCCAGCACTCCGGAGTAGCGGCTCCCACTGCGATTTCCCGAGAACATCTCGGTGAACGATCCGCCGTTCGCACTCGTGGGATTCGCCGATTGATTCACACGGTAGAATGATGCCGCAACGTTGTACTGCTTGCTCTTCGGTTCCACCCACACCTTCCCGTGCATGGAGAGCTTGTGCCCGGGCTGAAAGTCCTCCACCGTGCCGCCGTTCCCCACCCCGCCGAGTACGCGCAGGGCGCGCAGGTGCGCCGTCACTTCCACGCCCGCTTCGACGGTATTGGGGTCGACCACATAGTTGCCGATGAGCGGGTTCCGTTGCACCTCCGCGTTGTCGGAGCGCGTGAGGTGCTGATTCCCGTAGTCGACCTCGAAGTGGCCCGCCTTCACATCGATCACGCGGAAGAGCCGGTTGATCCCGAAGATGTTGGCAAACTCCGGGAGACTGTCGACGAGCAGGTAGCCTTCACGGTCCATCAGAAAGCCCGCGTGATGCTTGCTCGACAGATAGAACTCCGCGTACATGTCGAGCCCGGGGACGATCGTCGCGTAGATATGCGCGTTACCAACCGCAGCCTGGAAGCCCGGCGTAAGATCGGGGAGCGTGCCGGCATCGTTCCGCTGCGAGAGGCTCTGGAAGATCTGTGCGGCATCCAGCACAACCGTGAACTTGGACAGTAGCGACTTCTCCTCGCCATCCGGGAGCGTGACGGTCTGTGGGTCCGCATCCCGCGTGGTGGCGCGCTTGGCGGAATCGGTCTGCGTCGGTGCTGGCGCCTGAACGGTACCAGTTCCAGCGCGGGTGGTGGCAACCGTCGTCGTGACCGTGTCACCTGCCTGCGCCAGCATGCAGGTCGGGAGGAGCGCGCCCATGATGCCGGCGATGATGATGAAGCGACGTGAAGTCCTCATATGTCATCCTGGGTATCGTGCAGCTGGTGAATGGGTGCCGGGCATGTGCCCGGGTGCAGCTTCACAGCAGGCGACGGATCGCTCCCGCATCGCTCAGGGTGCGCCTATGGCGACGACGGCCGGCGCACTCACGGAGAGATCGAAGCGGATCGCGATGCGATCATGGACCTTCAGCCGACCGAGGAAGAACGTCGGCGGCTTGATGCCGAAGTCGCTCATGAGGATCTCGACACCGCCGCGCCCCGTCGCGCTCCCGTCGGGCGAGCGAATGACCTCGACGTTCAGCGTTGCTGGGCGTGTCTGGCCGGCGATGGTGAGCTGGCCGTTCACCGTGATCGCGATGCTGTCGCCGGCCTGCGATCCGGGCACGATCTGCGTGTCGACGAGCGTGTACGTGATATCGGGGAACGCATCGGCCTTGAGCGTCTTGTACATGTTCTCATCCATCTTCCGCTCGCCGCAGGTAAGGCTCTTGACCGGAATCGTGACGTCGGCGCGGCGCAGTCCCGATTCCACTGTCTCGAGGTGCGCCGGCACGTAGGTCGAGTCCACCGCGATGGCGGCCTGGATGGTCGAGGTACGGCAGGTGAAGCCGTGCATGGTCGATGTGCCGTCCAGCGACAATTCGCTCTGCGGGCTCAGCCGCAGTGGAATCCTGCTCTTCGTCTGCGCGCCCGCGGGCGCGGCCAGTACGCACGCTGCGATGACAAGGGATATGGATCTGGGCATTGCTCCTCCTCGGTGTTCGGGACGACAACGCGACACGGCCTGAACGGCGAGCACGAGAGTAGCGCCGCCCGGAGCGTGGCGGTGTAGGCCGATGCCGGATTGTTTGTGCGGATTGCGCGGTGCCGAACCGGCGCTTCACCCGACTCTACGTCGGTATCTGCCCGACATGACCGCGCGCGGAGGGAAACCCCTGGATCGAGCGATGCACGCGCCAGGGTTTACGGGGTTTACGCAGGAGGGCCGCCGCACACATCTTTCGTGTCGACGATCGATGGATCGGGGTCCGCTCGCATCCAGCGGGCGCCGTGTACGACGAGAACGTGCACACCGTTCACGTCCACCTCTCCTCGAGGCGCCACTGCCAACACCGAATCCGCAGGCCGGGGATCACGATTGCGTCGCTGCGCCCGCGTCCGCATCGGGTGATGCCGTCTCGCGCCCGCCCGATGCGCTCGCGGCGGCCATCATCGCCATCTCGGCGGACGCGATCATCTCGATTGATGCATCGCACCGCATCATCCTGTTCAACCAGGGTGCGGAGCACATCTTCGGCTACTCACCATCGGAGGTGCTGGGGCGACAGCTCGACATGTTGATCCCCGAGCACTTCCGCGGTGTCCATGATCGAGACGTCGAGCGATTCGGCGAGGGACCAGTTGCCGCGCGACGGATGGGTGAACGCGGCGAGATCGTGGGACGGCGAAAGAGCGGCGAAGTCTTTCCGGCCGAAGCCTCCATCTCGAAAATCGATGCCGATGGCCAGCGCATCTATACGGTCGTGCTGCGCGACATCTCCGTGCGCAAGCGCGCCGAGGCGGAGCGCGCGCAACTGTTGGAGCGCGAGCACGCGGCGCGAACGGCCGCCGAGGCCGCGGAGCAGCGGGCCACCTTCCTTGCCGATTCCGGTGCGCTCCTCGATCGCTCGCTCGACTACGTGACCACGCTGCAGAGCCTCGCCGACCTCGTGGTCCCACGGCTCGCCGACGTGTGCATCATCGATGTCGTCGAGGACGGCGGCACGGTGCACCGGGTGGCATCGGCGGCTGGAGAGACGACGCTGCGCGAAACCGCGCAGGCGCTCCACGCGTTCCCGCGTCGCGCCGATGAGCCGTACCTCACGCGGGAGGCACTCGAATCCGGCCGCCCCGTGCTCGTCCGCGAGGTCACGCCCGCGGGGCTCGCCATGGTGACGCAACACCCCGAGCATCTCCGCCTGCTCCTCGCCCTGCAACCACGCTCGTACATGGCCGTGCCGCTCGTCACCCGCGGGCGGACGCTTGGCGCCATGGCATTCATCGTCTCGCGCGAGGGAAGGAACTACACATCCGCCGACATGGCCTTCGCCGACGCGCTTGCGCGGCGCGCGGCGCTCGCCATCGATAACGCACGGCTCTACGGTGCGGCCCAGCGCGCCACCAGCGCGCGCGATGAGATCCTCGGCGTCGTCTCCCACGACCTGCGCAATCCGCTCAGCGCGATTCTCATGTGCGCGAGCGCCCTGAAGGAGAGTCTGCCATCCTCGGATGAAAGCATCAGGTATCTCCTCGACACCGTCGAGCAGTCGGCCGAGTGGATGAACCGGCTCATCCAGGACCTGCTCGACATCGCGAGCATCGAAACGGGACATCTCGCCATCGAGCGAAAGCCCGAGCCGGTCGCGCCGCTCCTCGCACAGATCGAGAAATTGTTCGCCGCATCCGCTGGTGACGCCCGGATCTCGCTGGTGATCGACTCGGCCGCCGACGTCCCGCCCGTGCTCGCCGATCGCGAGCGCATCTTGCAGGTGCTCGCCAACCTCGTGGCCAACGCGCGTCGCTTCACCCCTGCCGGCGGCACGATCCACGTACACGCCGAGCTCGATCCCGCCGATGCGCGCTTCGTACGCTTCAGCGTGCGTGACACCGGCTGCGGCATTCTGCCCGAGCATCTTCCCCACCTCTTCGATCGCTTCTGGCAGGCGCGTCGCGGGGCGAAGGAGCGCGGCACAGGCCTCGGGCTCGCCATCTCGAAGGGCATTGTCGAAGCGCACGGCGGAACGATCGGCGTGGAGAGCGCACCGGGCACCGGCAGCACGTTCGCGTTTGTGATACCGACCGTGGCTGGCGCGAAGGCGGGGAGGTGACGTAAGCCGACGCTTACGACGCCGAAGGAATACTCGCGTACACCGCGTTGCGTAGCGCAAGATCGCGGGGGTCACCCGTGAGTGTCGTTCCCATCTGGCTCGTCACGTACGCGTAGCCGATCCCGGCGTCCGGGTCCGCATAGCCGAACGAGCCACCCGATCCAGGCGAGCCGAACGAGCTCGCGTTTCCGAACGGCCAGGAAGGGCTCGGCTTCATGAAACCCAGGGAGAAGCGGACATCGCCCTTCAGGCACTCGTCGTAGAAGCCGTGCGTCGCCGGCATCGGCCGCGCCGACAGCGCCTGCAGCGTTGGCGAGCCGAGATCCAATTCCCGTCCCCCGGTCGCGAATTCGCTGTAGGCACGCGCGATCGCGCGCGCGGTCCCGACGCCTCCGCCAGACGGCACTTCGATGTTGCGCGTGTAGATGCGCTGCTCGTCGCGGAGGAATGCCGTCCCGGGATTCACGACGAGCGCTCGATAGATGCACGAGCGATGATTCCACGCGGCAAGCGTCAGTCGGATCGGAAACCCGAGCATCATGGCGATCGGGCTCGGCGGCGTCAGCGTGGCCAATCTGGAGCTCGGGATCGAGTCGGGGAGGCCGATGTAGAACTCCAGCCCGAGGGGCGAAGCGATCTCGTCGTGAAAGAATTGTCCGAGGCTGCGATGTCGTGGGTCGATGCGGCGCAGCAACTCGCCTTCGTAGAAGCCGAGGGTGAGCGCGTGATACGCCTGGCGCGTGCCCGGCTCCCACGCTGGTCGCTGTCGAGCCAGCACGACGGCGAGATGATCGAGGTTGGCGACCACGCTCTGATCCACCGGCTCATCGAAGGCGAACAGGCCCGCCTGATGCGCCAGAAGCTGGCGGACGGTGATGTCGTCCTTCCCCTGTTGAGCAAACTCCGGCCAGTACATGCAGACGCGCGCCTCGTAGTCGAGCCACCCCCGAGAATGGGCGAGCGAGAGCGTCATCGCGGCCAAGCCCTTCGTCGCCGAGTAGACCAGAACCATCGAGTCCTCTTCCCACGGCTCACCGGTCGACTTGTTTCGCACGCCGCCCCACAGATCGACCACCCTCTCACCGTGATGATAGACGCAACACGCGCCACCCACTTCGTGTCGCCGAGAGAAGTTTTCGGCGAACGCATCGCGCACGCTCTCGAAACCGGCACTCACATGCCCCTCGATGCGGACACGCCAGGATGGGGCCATTCGCGGCCTCCTCTCTGATCACCATGTGCGTGGCGGTGGCGGGTCGCTGCGCGAGCCCATGCAGGTGCGGCTCGTTCGTTCAGCGACAGTCCGACAACCGCGATTGCCACGTCGAGAATCGGCGGGCGTCCGCCCGCGCGACTGTCCGGACGACAGCGACATCATTCGCTCGCGATGAGGTGTGGATCAGGAACGGCAGCTCTCAACCGCGAG
>DASSNR010000362.1:0-8344 GCA_035687925.1 Gemmatimonadaceae bacterium
CGAGGGGTTCGCCGAGTTCATGCCGGGGCAGTACTGGTACACGAAGCTCGGGAGCCACGCCGAGGACGACTACTACGCGGACGAGTACCGCCAGTTCATGGCGCTCGATGCTCGGCGCAGCATGCCGCTCGCAGCAAATGCGTCGAACAACATCTACCCCAAGGGTGCGCTCGTCCTACGCATGCTCGAGCGCTACCTGGGACGCGAGCGCTTCTGGGCCGCGGTGCACCTCTACCTCACGCGCCACGCCTTCGCCAACGCGACCACCGAGGGCTTCCGCCAGGCGGTGATCGATGCGACCGGCGAGAACCTCGACTGGTTCTTCACGGAGTGGTTCTACGACGCGGGCTACCCGCACTTCACGGTCGCGGCCAAGTACGACTCGGCGGCGCACACCGTCGCGCTCGACGTGAAGCAGACGCAGCAGGATGACGACAAGGCCGACAGCACCGGCTTCCGCTACGAGACGCCGGACGTGTTCCGCATGCCGATCACCGTGCGCGTGGGGACCGCATCGGGCGACGTCGTCGCGCGCGCCTGGCTCGATGCGCGCGAGCAGACGATCACCGTCGACAGCGTGATGAGCGAGCCGACGATGGTGATCTTCGACGACGGCAACACCATCCTCAAGACGCTGAACTTCGACGAGCCCACGGCGTGGCTCGCCACGCAGCTCGAGCGCGATCCGGATCTCTGGAACCGCGAGTGGGTGATCGGCGAGCTCGCCGATCGCACGAAGGATCCGCTTGCGGCCCAGGCGCTCGCCAAGGCGGCGACGAGCGCGGACTACGATCTCACGCGCGCGCAGGCGGCGGAGGTGCTCGCGACCTTCCCCGCAAAGACCGCGTTCCCCGCACTGGCCGAAGCGATGAAGGACACCTCCGCCCGCGTCCGCAAGGCGGCGGTCGGTTCGCTCGGCAGCATGGGCGGTGACGACGCCGTGGCCCTCGCGAGAGCGGCGTTCGCCAACGATCCGAGCTACGAGGTGCGCGCGGCGGCGCTCGTGGCCGTGGCACGCACGGATCGCGAGCAGCGGCACGCGCTCATCGCCCAGGGGCTCGACACACCATCGTATCGCGATGCCATTCAGGGCGCCGCACTGCTCGGCATCCTCATCAGCGGCGACACCACCTTCAACGGGAAGCTCGAATCCATGCTCGGTGCAGGAAGCGATGTGGCCTCGTTGCTCGGCGCGCTCGCGAGTCGCGGTGACAGCACCGCGCTCGACATCCTCGTGCGCCACCTGGATGACGAGCGCGAGTACGTGCGGCAGTGGGTGGTCGCCTCCGTGTCGGAGCGGCTGAGTCCCGCCGCGGCGCTCGCGCGGCTTCGCCCCGTAGCGAACACGCTCAAGCACGACGATACGAAGAAGGCCATCGGCGCACTGATCGGGAAGCTGGAGAAGCAACAGGCGGGCGGCGCATGAGGCGCGTGTCGCGGGAAGCGGGAAGCGCCAAGCGGGAAGCGGTGCCGACCGACTGTCATTCCGAGCGTATGCGAGGAATCTCGCGCACCGGCCCGAGATTCCTCGCTTCGCTCGGAATGACACCGCTTCGCGCATCGATCGCCGTGTTGCTGATCACTGCAGCACTCGGGTGCGCATCGCGAACGCCGCAGCGGACGGGCGAGACGCCCGCTCCGACGGATACCACACATCGCGGTGGCATCACGCGTCCACCGACTCGGGAAGTGCCCGGCTTCTTCCACGAATCGCCGAACGCGCACACGCGCCTTCCCACCGGCGCGTATCTCGATCCCGCCGGCACGTGGGCGAAGGTTGGCGCGATGCCGCTCACCATGCGCCTCTCCCCCGAGCGCGATCGCGTCGCGCTGCTGCTCGATGGATGGCGCGAGCAAGGAGTGCAGATCGTCGATCGCGCGAGCGGCCGCGTCGTGCAGACGCTGACGCAACCCTCCGTCTTCCTCGGGATGATCTTCACCCCCGATGGCCGCTCGCTCTTCGTTTCCGGCGGTAACGCCGACGTCGTCTACCGCTACGCGTGGCAGCACGACACCGCCGCGCTCGCCGACAGCATCGTGCTCGAGGCGAAAGGGCGGCGCCGCAACGGTCGTCGCTACCCGTCCGGTCTCGCGCTCTCGCCCGATGGTGCCAGGCTCTACGTCGCCGAGAACCTTGCGGACTCGCTCGCGATCATCGACGTCGCCTCGCGCCGCGTGACCGCGCGCGTCGCGACCGGGCGCTATCCGTACGATGTCGTCGTCGCACCCGACGGCACGGTGTACGCGTCGGCATGGGGTGGTGATGAAGTCTCCATCTACACACCGGGCGCGAACGGTGCGCTCACGCCGGCCGGCGAGCTCGAGGTGGCACGCCACCCGTCGGCACTCCTCCTCAACACCGATGGCTCGCGCCTCTTCGTCGCCTCGGGGAGCACCGACCGCGTGGTCGTCGTCGACACGAAGCAGCGGCTCCCCATCACCACGCTCCTCGACCCGCCGAGCCCGGTCGATTCCGCCGGACGCTACACGCCCGCGCCGGGCGAGGGAAGCACGCCCAACGCGCTCGCGCTGTCGCACGATGGCACGCGGCTCTTCGTCGCAGAAGCCGACAACAACGCCGTGGCCGTGTTCGATCTCGCGCCGATGACGGCGAATGTCGCGCAGGCTTCGGGCGACGATCGCCTCGCCGGCCGCATCCCGGTCGAGTGGTACCCGACCGCGCTGCTCACGTCGGGCGACACGCTCCTCGTCGCCACGGGCAAAGGTCACGGCACTGCGCCCAACCCCGGCGGGCCGACTCCCGCCCGCCCGTCGTCCGCCGTGCCGACGCAGTACACGCTCGGCCAGCTGAGCGGCTCGCTCGCCTCGCTTCCGCTGGTGCGCGCCTCGCGCGCCGAGCTCGCGCCGCTCTCCGCACGCGTCGCCCGCGCCAATGGATGGGGCACGCACGCCGCGCGCGCGCACTACCCGCCGTTCGAGCACGTCGTCTACATCATCAAGGAGAACCGGACGTACGACGAGGTGCTCGGCGACCTCCCGCAGGCCGACGGCGACACCGCGCTCGTCTTCTTTCCGCGTGCCGCGTCGCCGAACCATCACGCGCTCGCCGAGCGGTTCGGGATCTTCGATCGCTTCTTCGTGAACGCCGAGGTGAGCGCGGATGGACACAACTGGTCCACTGCTGCATACGCCACCGACTACGTGGAGAAGACGGTGCCTTCGGAGTACTCGGGACGCGGACGCAGCTACGACTACGAGGGGGGGAACCGCGGCGAGCTCACCGACAACGACGTGGCCGAGCCATCGCAAGGATATCTATGGAACCTCGCGCAGCGCGCGGGGATCACGTTCCGGAATTACGGCGAGTACGTCGTCCCCGAAGGCGTGACCGACCGCGACGACATGCCCGAGGCGTATCGCGGCGACAAGCCGTTCCTCGCCGCGCACACCGACTCGGGCTACCCGGGCTTCGACCTCAACATTACGGACCAGCACCGCGTCGATGTCTGGATGAAGGACTTCCAGCGCCAGGTGCAGCAGGGCCGCATGCCGACGTTCGAGATCATCCGGCTGCCGAACGATCACACGTCGGGCGCGCGCGCCGGCGCTCGCACGCCGCGCGCGTACTTCGCCGACAACGACCTCGCGCTCGGCCGCATCATCGAGGCGCTGTCGAAGAGCCCGTTCTGGAAGAGCACCGTCGTGTTCGTGGTCGAAGACGATGCGCAGAACGGTCCCGACCATGTGGACTCACACCGCGCGCCCTTCTTCGTCATCTCCGCGTACAACCGCCCGGGCGTGATCCATCGCTTCACCAACACCACCGATGTGATCGCGACCATGGCGCAGATCCTCGACATGGGGTCGCTCTCGCAGTTCGACTACTACGGCCGTCCGCTCACCGACATCTTCGCGTCGACGCCGGACCTCACGCCGTACACGGCGCTCACGCCCTCGGTCGACCTGAATGAACGCACGCCCAAGGGTGCAATCGGCACGCGCGAGTCGCAGCGGCTCGATCTCCGCTTCGAGGACAGCTCCGACGACAACCTCTTCAATCACATCCTCTGGATGGCGATCAAGGGACCCGGGGTCCCGTACCCCGGTACGACGCGCATGTCGGCCCTCGAGTGGAAGCGGGGCCGGTGAGCTCGAAGCGTTGGCTCGTCGTCTTCATCTCGTTCGCCGCGGCCCTGGGCGCATCGCTCTACATCGTCTTCACGAGCTGGCCGCATCAGCACGCACCGCCTGCGCTTCCGTTGCTCGCGCACCTCGTACTGCTCGGCGTCGCGCTGCTGGAGCTCTCGGCGCGCGGGTGGAAGCTCAAGCTCAGTGCGCTCACGCTCCGCGTGCCGCTACGCTTCGGCACCGCGGTCCGCGCGAGCGTGGGCGGCGACTTCGCGGCCGCGATCACGCCGGCGCGCAGCGGCGCCGAGCCCGCACGCTTCCTCATCCTCTCCGAGGCGGGGATGCCGCGCACCGACGTGATCCTCGTCGTGTTCGCGGAGCTCTTCCTCGAGATGCTCTCGCTCGTGATCGTGGTCGTCGTGCTGGCGATCGTCTTCAAGGGATCGGGCGCGGTGCTGGGCAGCATGATCGGCCTCGTCGGCGGCTACGCCACGTTCGTGATCGGGCTCGGCGTGGTGGGCGTCATGCTCTCGCGTCGCAACGCCAGCGGCCCGCCGCCGACATGGGCATCACGGCTCGGACTGCACGCGGGGCGCTGGCGCGTCATCCAGCGCTCGCTCCGACAGCTCAAGGCGGGGATCGCCGGACTCAAGCACGCACGCATCCAGTTCGCGGTGATGGCACTGCTCTCGTCCGTGGCGCACGTGATGCTGCGCCTCGCGACGTTGCCGATCATCGTCTACGCGTACGGTGTGCCGCGCGGCAGCGTCCCGATCGCGCCGCTCGTCCTCTGGCCGCTCGCGCTCTTTTACGGCGGTGTGGTCGCGCCCGTCCCCGCGGGCGGCGGCTTCATCGAGGTCGCCTTCAAGGCGACGTTGGGCGGCACGATCCCCGGCCGCTTCCTGGGCGGCGCGCTCATCTGGTGGCGCTTCTACACCTTCTACCTCTTCCTCATCCTCGGCGCGCTCGTCGCCGGCAACACCGTGCTGCGCGCCGTCCGCGGCAACAGTGAGCCCGACGACGAAACAGTTGCCGCGCGCGAGCTGGCGTAGCATCGCAGCGGCATCGTCATTCCGATACACGCACTGCTAAAACGTGACGCCGACGACGACCGGCACCCACCATGTGTAGTGGTCCGCACCGGAACCATCCGGCTTCCACCATGTGTAGGCGCTCGTACGGAACCCACGCACTCTTGCCTCGACGAACAGGGCGTGTGACGACACGGGGATCTCGAGTCCGGCGCCTGCATTGAAGATGAAGGCGTAATCGCCGTGCTGAAGGCTGATCTGCCCGGACTGTACCGTCGTGCGTATCTGCGCTGCGCCAACGCCGGCGACAAGGTACGGGCGCGGATGCTCGCGGGTCGTCGAGACGTACCACAGCGCGTTTGCCGATTCGCCGATGATTGCATTGGAGCCGGCAGTCACGTCCTTCAAGCCGAAGTGCTCGTAGAACAGATCGACGCGGAGCGCGAGTGGCGAGTGCGGCGCGCCGACAGTGAGCGAGCCCCGCGCACCGAGCCCGAGGGTCCGGCTGTCCTCGAGGTCGAGCGGAGCGGTGAAGCCCGTCCCCACACTCACTCGCCAGACCAGCGAGTTGTCCGTGGTGGACTGCTGTGCCATGGCATATGGCGCACTTGCAACGAGGAGAGCCACGGTGCAGGCGATCGGGATGAGACAGCGCATGATGGCCTCCGCGACGTGAGAGGTCAGAGTGTGTCATCGACCGTTCTGAGCATCCGGTCCGGGATTCAGCGCACGTGGGTGCGAATATACGCGGCTGGGTGGCACCCGGCCACGCGCGTTCCGCCGCTGAATTCAGCTCAGAGGCCCCTGGCACGCCCGTTGCTCGCCTCCGGGTTCTGATCGCGTGGCATACCTCGGCGCCGAGCGGTTCGTCGCTCCACGCGAGGCATGACGCGAGCATGCACCCCTGCAGGAGGCAGCACGATGGCGAACCGGAAGAACGATCGCGCCACGAAGCGCTCGACGTCATCCACGCGCGGCGGTGTAGCGCGCCGCGGCGCATTCGGCGACGAGCCGCGCGCGGGCGCGGGACCGGAATCCGCGAGCGCGCGCCGTGAGTACACCGGCCCGAGCTCGCAGCCGGTGAGCGAGGGGCTCGAGGGCGCCATCTTCAGCGACGCGGACGACGCGGACGACACGGCGCGCGAGCGCGCGAGCGGCCGCGAGTCGGGGACCGCCAGACGGCGCAACACGAACGCCTCGCGCACGACCAAGCGCACTGGCACGTCGACCGGCCGGGGACGCAACACGAGACGATCGTGACGCGCGATCGCTCGATGCCCGTCCCGCGGCGTTCCCTGCGTCGCACGCACACCGCGCTGCTCGCCCTCGCACTCCTCGGCGCCGTCGCGACGCCGCACATCGCACGCGCGCAGGGCGAGACGCCCGCGCCGCTCAGCAAGAGCGATCTCGTGCGCTATCTCTCGTCCGCCACATACAGCAAGACGGAGATCGCGGGGATCGTGCGCCGGAGCTGTCTCGCCTTCACGCCCACGGCGCGCGATCGCGATGACCTCCGTGCCTTGGGCGCGACGAGCGACGTGATGACGGCCATCGAGTCGTGCACGAGCGGACGCAAGCGCGCGAGCGCCGTTACACCGCGAACCAGTACGCCGCGCACGAACACGGCGCGCAGCGAGCGCGCGCCCCGCCCCGCGCCGCCCGCACCACTCCAGCTCCGTCTCCCGCAGTCCACGCTCACACTCGGCGCCGGGAACATTGCCTCGATCGAAGCCGATGTCCGACGCGGCGACGCGCCCGCGAGCGGCGTGCGACTCGTGCTGCGTGGCGCCGAGCAGATCCCGGGCGGTGCGCACCAGCCGATCACGTCGAGCACCGACGCGAGCGGCCGCGCGATTTTCCCTGTGCCCGCGGGGACGTCCGCCGGCTCGTATCAGCTGACCATCGCGCCCGCGGATGATGGCACCACGCTCCACGGCGCCAACACGCTCGTCCTCGTGACCACGCCCGCGTCTCCGACGAGCGCAGAGGTGAGTCCGTCCATCATCCAGCTCACTGCGCGCTCGCCGTCGCACGAAGACGTCGTCGCCACGGTGCGCGATCCCTTCGGCAACGCGGCCGCGTTCCAGCGCATCGAGCTGCGCCCCGTGCATACGATCACCGGCCTCGCGTCGCTCTCCGCCACGACCGACAGCAGCGGCATCGTTCACTTCGCGCTCCCCACGGCACCGCTTCGCGATGACGACACCCTCGCCGTCGCCGTTGGCGATCGCGTGCTCGCGACGATCCCCGTCTCGGCCGCGGGACAGATCACTGCACAGATGCTCCAGGCGGCGCGCTTCGAGGCGGACAATCGACCCGATGCCGCCGCGGCCGTGTACGACAGCGTGCTCCAGGCGGAGCCGACGAACGTGCGCGCCCTGCTCGGACGCGGCGCCGTGCGCTCGCTCCAGAACAAGACCGGCGACGCGCGGCAGGACTACCTCGCCGTGCTCCACCTCGACGACAACAACACCGCCGCGCTCACCGGACTCGGCTACACCTACGCGCGGAGCGGCGACTTCGCGACGGCCGCGCGCCGCTTCGAGCAGGCGCTCCACGCCTCGCCGGACGAGAGCGACGCGGCCACCGGTCTCGCGTACGCCGAGCTCTGGCAGTTCGATTCGCGTCAGGCCGCACGCCGCTCCGATGTGCTCGACGTGTTGCACCCGGCGGCGTATCCCGTCGAGGCGGCAGAGCGCATGCGCGCCGGTATCGAGCAGCTCAGGCAGCGGAACCTGCCCGCCGCGCAGTACGCGTTCACCGCGGCCATCTCGGCGGCACCCACATGGGCCGACGCGTACTTCAATCGCGCCATGGTCTACGAGGCCGAGGGACGTCCTGAACGCGCACTTCCCGATCTGCAGAAGTACCTGCAGCTCCGTCCCAACGCGAGCGACCGTGGCACGATCACCCAGCACATCGACGCGCTCCGCATCGGCAATCCCGGCACCGTGCTCACGCGCGGCCTCCTCGCGCCCGGACTCGGTCAGCTCTCGACCGGCCGCCCCGCGATCGGCGCCGCGGTGCTCGCGGGCGTCGTGGGGAGCGCGATGTGGGCGCTGAGCACGCAGACGACCACGGAGACGCGCCACTTCAGCGATCCGTTCGGGAATCCCTACACGGACCAGGTCGCCGTGCAGCATCGCCCGCACCTCGCGGTCGGTGCTGCACTCGCCGGCACCGTGTGGGTCCTCGGCGCCGTCGAAGCGTACCTGCACACCGTC
>DASSNR010000370.1:0-3914 GCA_035687925.1 Gemmatimonadaceae bacterium
CGACTGCCATCGACAAGGGAGAGGCCCAGAGCGTGATGGTGGCGTTCCGGTACTGAGGTCTCTTTGTCATTACGATCGAATGCGAGGAATCTCAGGCCGTTGTCATCCCGAGCGCTGCGAGGGATCTCGGTTCAGCGAGCACGAGATTCCTCGCATTCGCTCGGAATGACAACGAGACCTCAGTACCGGAACGCCACCTTCACGCTCTGGGCCTCTCCCTTGTCCATGGCAGTCGCGAGCGCTGCTCGGTACTCGCTGAGCGGGAACGTGTGCGTGAGGAGCGACGCGATCGGTGCCTGTCCGCTCGCGATGAGCGACGCCGCCTCGTCGAACGCATTCAGCGCCGGGCTCGCGTGCTGGTGCGCTCCGTAGCACAGACTCCCGCGCACCGTCAGCTCCTTGAGCCAGAGCGGCGTCCAGTCGAGCCCGTTCATCGTGCTCGAATTGCCGAGCAGCACGATCGTTCCGCCCGCGCGCGTGAAGCGCATCGCGTCGTCCATTCCGCGCTCGCCGCCGATGCACACGTACGTCATGTCGAACCCGCCCACGCCCACGCGCTTGCCGATCACGGGACGGAGCAGCGTCGTCTCCGCCGCGTCGGCCAACGCATCCATGTAGTCACCACGTGCGGATACGATGCGCTCGGCGCCGAGCCGCTTCGCGTGCTCGCCCTGGAACCGATGCCGCGCGAGCACGGTCACGTGCGCATCGGGCGCGATCGCGCGGAGAGCGGCGAGCGTCAGCAGACCGATCGACCCCGCGCCGATCACGAGCACGCGCTCGGCCGAGCGCGGCCGGTTGGCGCGCACCGCGTGCACCGAGCACGCGAACGGCTCGATGAGCACCGCCTGCTCGTCCGTCATCGCCTCGGGCACGCGCACGAGCTGCGACTCGTGCGCCACGAACTGCTCGCCCCAACTTCCGCCGAGCGAGCGCGTGGTGCCGATGAGCATCCCCGGCGGAATAGCACCCTCGGTGAAGTGCACGCACTGCGAGTGATGTCCCTCGGCGCACGCCGGGCACGGTGGCGTGATGCCGCGCGGCTCGCAGCAGAGCAGGGGATTCGCGGTCACGCGGTCGCCAACGCGCACGCGGCGCACCGCGCGCCCGACCTCGATCACCTCGCCCACGTTCTCGTGTCCCAGCACGAACGGGAACGAGGAGAAGGGCGACGTGGACGGGCTCGCCTTGAGACGCACCACGTTGAGATCGCTGCCGCAGATCCCGCCGAGTCGCGTGCGGATGCGCACCCACTGCTCGGTGGGCAGGTCGGGCTCCGGCACGTTGCCGTAGGTGGTACACGCGTGCGGGCCGATGAAGAGTCGCTCGGAGAGGGCGCCCGCCGCGAGCGTGACAGCGTATGTCGGGATCGGCGCGGCGAAGCGGATGGCCTTCACGCGCTCGGCAGCTCCGGCCCGGGCGTGATGACGCGCAGCGCGGCCGGCACGCACCTGATCTCGAGCTCGTTCGTCTGCGCGCGGCGGTACTCGCCGTCCGTCTCGTACGCCGGCGGCGTAGGGAAGCGCAGCGTGAACGACTTCGCCTGCTCGGTAATGACCTCGCGGTGCCGCGTGTGCGTGCCGCGCGTGGCTGCACCAAAGAGCGAGAGTCGCCGCATGGGCGTCGCGTTGCCGATCGAGATCGCATCGAGCCGCCCATCGGTGAGGCTCGCGTCGGGCGCGATGCGGAACGAGCCGCCGAAGTTGCGCGCGTTCGCGACGATGAGCATGAGGTGCGGCGACGCGCCGCGCGAATGTCGCTCCGAGCGGATGTCGATCTCGATCCCCGGATAACCGAAGAGCTGGCGCAACGCCGAGTACATGTAGAGCGCATCGCCACGCAGCCAGGTGATGCGCTCGATGTCCTCGAGCACGGCGATGTCGAAGCCGAACCCCGCCACGTTGAGGAAGTAGTGGTCCTCGATGCGCCCCACGTCCACGCGCAGGTCGTGGCCTTCGACGGCGAGTCGTGCGGTGGCCTGGAGATCGCGCGCCGGTGCACCCACGGTCTTCGCGAAGTCGTTCCCCGTCCCCATGGCCAGGAGTCCGAGGCGGACGTCGGCTCCGCTCTCGAGGATCGCGTTCGCGACATTGCTCCACGTCCCGTCGCCACCCACGGCGATGATCGTGGAGCATCCGTCGTCGATGGCGCGCCGGGCGACGCGCCGTTCATCGCCCTTCGCCGCCGTCACCCGGATGTCGGTCACACCGACGGCGGCGAAGGTCCTGCGGATGTCAGGGAGTGCGCGCGTCCCCCGCCCCCGGCCGGAAGCGGGGTTCACGATCACGCACACGCCCCCCGTCATCTGTTGGCGTACGACGCCAGCTGGCGCAGCGGGTGGAAGGTCTGCTTCCCCTCGCGCATCCAGAGCTCGCGGAACGGTGTGGTCGTCACATCCCAGTGATCGATCAGGTCGGTCATCCCCTGCGAGTAGATGGTGATACCGCCCCGCTCCTCCTCGTTCTCGCTGAACTGCCCCGCCATGATGATCGTGGACGTGTACGCGCCCTCGTCATCGTTCATGAACGACTGGTAGCGATGCTCCACGTCGGACCACTCGTGCTCCGTGATCGTCATGTCGACCATCGGGTTGCCGTGGTCCGTGGCGTGGATGGTCACATGACCATCGCCGCGATCCCAGTTGAGTCCGATGTCCTGCATGTAGTGCGGAAGGTGCCACCGCTCGATTGCATGCTCGCGCGACTCGCGCGTCGTGGTGCCGAGGCGGAACGGGAAGAACGCCGAGCGCGGCATCGGCGCGTGCGGCTCGATGAGCGGCGAGACGAGGATGGAGAGGATGAGCTCGCCGTACTCGCCCACCGGGCTGTCGTGGAAGTCGAACGCCATCACCGACAGGACGCTCGAGCCGTGATGCGGCTCGATCGGCTGGAGCTCGGGAGGAAGGAGCGTACGGGCATTCTCGGTGGGCAACTCGAAGAAGCCACCGATGGCGTCGCGGAAGTGGTACTCCACGATACCGCCCTTGCTCGTTACGTTGCTGCTCATAGGATCCCCTCTTCACGTAGTACGCGGACGAGGATCGAGACGCCCTCGTCCAACTGGTCGGTGGTATGCGATGCCGAGATCGAGATGCGGAAGCGCGACCGATGCTTGGCAACCGCCGGATACAGGATCGGTTGCAGATAGAGCCCCGCCCGCTGGAGACTGTGCGCGATGTGCATGATGCGCCGGTCGTTGCGGATCATAATGGGGATGACCTGCGATGTCGATTCGCCCACGTCCACGCCGTAGTTGGCGAGCTGCTCGCGGATGTACGCGACGTTCTTCCACAGCTTGGCGCGCAGCTCGGGCTCGCGCTGCGCGATGCGCAGCGACTCGAGGACACCGGCGGCGACGACGGGCGAGAGGGCGCACGAGAAGAAGCGCGCACGCGCGAATCCCTGCAGATAGTTGTAGAGATTGCGCGAGCCGGCCACGTACCCGCCCTGGCCGCCCATCGCCTTCGAGAACGTCCCGACGTGGATGTCGATCTCGTCCTCGAGCCCGAAGTGCTCGGCCACACCGCGGCCGTTGTCGCCGTACACGAACGCCGAGTGCGCCTCGTCGATCATGATGCGCGCGTTGTGGCGCTTGGCCACCTCGATGAGCTCGGGCAGACGACACACATCGCCGTCCATGGAGTACACGCCCTCGATGCAGACGAGCTTCTTCCCCGTCGTGCCGCGCAGCTTCTTATCGAGGTCTTCCGGCTTGTTGTGCCGGAAGAAGCGCACCGTCGCCTTCGAGAGAATGGCGCCGTCGACGATGCTCGCGTGCGCGTTCTGATCGGCCACGATCAGATCACCCGGACGCATGAGCCCCTGGATGAGCCCGACGTTCGTGCTGTACCCCGTGGGGAAGACGAGCGCCGCCTCCTTCTTCTTGAATGCGGCGAGCTCCTTCTCGAGCGCGAC
>DASSNR010000381.1:0-32838 GCA_035687925.1 Gemmatimonadaceae bacterium
GGAGACGGACACGAGCTTCTTCATGCGCCGGACCGAAGCGCTGTGCAGCCGATGCGACGCACACCTCGGCCACGTCTTCGACGATGGGCCTCCGCCGACGGGGCTGCGCTACTGCATCAACTCCGCCGCGTTGCGCTTGGACCGATCGGGCAGTGCAGATGCGGATGAGGCGTGAGACGATGCGCGGTCCATGAAATGACACGAGCGGAGCGGCATTGAATGCCGCTCCGCTCGCACGTTCAGCCTACTCGTTCGGCTCAGTCGTTGTCAGAGAGATCCTGTTGGGCCTCGCCGAGCTTCTTCTGCGCCTTCCCGGTCCACTCCTTCGCCTTCCCCTTCATCTGTTCGCTGGTGTCGTCGGTCGCGTCGCCGACGGCGTTGCGGGCCTTCCCCTCGAGCTCTTTCGCCGAGCCCTTCATCTGATTTTCGACCCCGCGAGCCGCGCGATTCGCTTTATCGCGATCGATGTCATTCCGGTCAGCCATGATACAAACCTCCTGCAACTGGTGGAGCGAAATCGTTCCGCCTGTCGAGCACGGACCGTTACACGTGGCAAGGGATGTGCCGAGTAGTGGCGAAGTGCAGAGACGAACGAGATCCGACTCGCCGTGCTGCGGCATGGGGGGTAATTTCCAACATGTAGGGAATCGGATGTCGGGTAGGCTGGGCGCGAACCCCTTCCGCCGTGCCCTTCCCCTGCCCCCGACATTCTGTCTTTTTTTCCGCGAGGTCGCGTGTCACATCCGGTTTCGATCGACGCGCCGGTGCGCGATACCGTACACGCGACGTTCGTCGTGAACGGCGAGCGTCGCGAGATCGCGTTCGCTCCGCACAAGACGCTCCTCGAGGTACTGCGCGAGGATCTCGCACTCACCGGGACGAAGCACGGATGCGAGCTCGGCGAGTGCGGCACCTGCACGGTGCTGGTCGACGGCGTGCCGGTGCTCTCGTGTCTCGCGCTCGCCCTCGCCTACCGCGATCGCGCGATCGAAACGGTGGAAGGGATGGCGGCGGGCAACACGCTGCACCCGTTGCAGGACGCCTTCGCCGAGCTCGGCGCCGCACAATGCGGCTACTGCACGCCTGGCTTTCTCCTCACCGCGAAAGCGCTCCTCGATGCGAACCCGAACCCCACGCGCGCCGAGATCGTCGATGCCCTGAGCGGCAATCTCTGCCGGTGCACGGGATACCTGAAGATTTTCGAGGCGGTGGAGAGGGCGCGGGATGCGGGATGCGGGATGCGGGATGCGAAAAGCGGAACGGCCGAGAGGCGAGAGGCGAGAGGCGGTGACCGAGATACGACAGGCGACAACCGAGATGCGCATGCTGGAGCGCGCGATCCCGTCGCGACGAATGCTTCAGGGCGGCGCCGGAACGGAGGGAAGCGCTCGTGAAATCCGAATCCCAGGCTGTTCCCGCATCCCGCATCCCGCCTCCCGCATCCCGCGCCGTTGTCGGCACTCCGCGCCGCAAGGTCGACGCGACCGCGAAGGTCACGGGCGAGCTGCGCTTCGCGGACGATCTCGTGTTGCCGCGCATGCTGCACTGCAAGCTGCTGCGCTCGCGGCTGCCGTATGGAAAGATCCTGCGCATCGACACATCGAAGGCCGAAGCGCATCCCGGTGTCGTCGCCGTCATGACGGGGGAGGCGCTGCCGATTCCGTTCGGCATCCTTCCCGTGTCACAGGATGAGCACGCGCTCGCGCGGGACGTCGTGCGCTTCGTGGGTGATCCGGTGGCCGCCGTCGCCGCACTCGATGAAGATGCGGCCGCCGAGGCGTGCGATCTGATCGAGATCGAGTACGAGCCGCTCGCGGCCATCACGTCGATCGAGGACGGGATCGCGCACCCATCGCCGCAGCTCCACGACTACGCCGACGATGGCAACGTCCACAAGCAGATCGCGCTCGAGTTCGGCAACGTGGACGAGGCGATGAACGATGCCGACCTGGTGCGCGAGGACGTGTTCTTCTACGAGGGGAACACGCATCTGCCGATGGAGCAGCACGCGGCAATGGCGCACTGGTCGCCCGACGGAAAGATCACCCTGTGGAGCAGCACGCAGACGCCGCACTACCTGCATCGCGCGCTGGCGAAGGTGCTCGAGATGAACCCGGCGCACGTGCGTGTGGTCGCGATGCCGAATGGCGGTGGCTTCGGCGGAAAGTCCGATCCGTTCAGCCACGAGATCGTCGTCGCGGCGCTCGCGCGCGCAACGGGACGTCCCGTGAAGATCTGTCTCACGCGCGAGGAAGTGTTCTACTGTCATCGCGGGCGGCACCCGGTGCTCATGTGGGTGAAGACCGGTGTGAAGCGCGACGGCTCGATCGTCGCCATGGACTTCAAGAGCTTCCTCGATGGCGGCGCGTACGGCTCGTACGGTGTGGCGAGCACCTACTACACGGGCGCGCTGCAAACCGTCACGTACCAGGTGCCCACCTACCGCTTTCGCGGTGCGCGCGTCTTCACGAACAAGCCACCGTGCGGGCCGAAGCGCGGACACGGCACACCGCAGCCGCGCTTCGCTCTCGAAGTGCAGCTCGACAAGATCGCCGACGAGCTCGGGCTCGATCCTGCGGAGATGCGACTGCGCACGTTACAGCCCGCGAACTCGGTGACGGCGAACTGGCTCCGCATCGGCTCGATGGGGTTGGGGCCGTGCATCGAGGCGGTGGTGAAGGCGAGCGACTGGAAGAACAAGTTCCGCACGCTGCCGTTCGGACGCGGCGTCGGGATCGCCTGCTCGTCGTATATCTCGGGGGCGGGGCTGCCGATCTACTGGAACAGCATGCCGCACTCGGGCGTGCAGCTGCGGCTCGATCGCTCGGGCGGCGTCGCCGTCTTCTGCGGCTCGATCGACATCGGGCAGGGCTCTGACTCGGTGCTCGCCTACTGCGTCGCCGAAGTGCTCGGCATCGATCCGCTCGACATCCGCATCGTGAGCGGCGACACGGACATCACGCCCGTCGACCTCGGCTCCTACTCCTCGCGCGTGACGATGATGACGGGGAACGCCGCCATTCAAGCCGCGGAGCGGGCGCGCACGCTGCTCACCGATGCGGTGTCCGAGAAGACCGGGATCCCGCGCGAGCGCGTTGCGTTCGGCGGCCGTCGCGTGTTCGACGTCGAGGATCCGGATCGCGGCGTCAGCTTCGCCGAAGCGTCGCAGATGGCGGAGGCGAAGTACGGGACGATCGGGACGACTGGCTCGTACACGCCGGCGCGCTCGCCCGGTCGCTACAAGGGCGCTGGCGTCGGCCCGTCGCCCGCGTACTCCTACTCGTGCGCGGTAGCCGAGGTCGACGTCGACCGCGAGAGCGGAATCGTGCACGTGCCCAAGGTCTGGATCGCGCACGACATCGGACAGGCGATCAACCCGATGCTCGCGATCGGTCAGGTCGAGGGCTCCGTCTACATGGGACTCGGCGAAGCGCTGATGGAAGAGATGACGTACCGCGACGCACAGCGAAACATGGTGCATCATCATCCGAGCATGCTCGAGTACAAGAGTCCGACGACGTTCGAGATGTGCGACGTCGAGACGTTCCTCATCGAGGAGCCCGACCCCGAAGGACCGTTCGGCGCGAAGGAGGTGGGACAGGGACCATTGCTCCCGATTCCACCTGCCGTCGCGAACGCGGTGTACGACGCGGTTGGCGTGCGCGTGGACGAGGTGCCGTGTTCACCGCACAAAGTGCTCAAGGCGCTCAAGGACAAGATGAAGGGGAAAGACGGACGGTACGGACCCAGTCACGTGCCGGCGTACGCGTTCCCTGAGCCTGCGCGCATTCTCACGCCCGCGCAGGGCGGCAATGGACGCGAGCTGGACGAGCGCCCGCACAGCGAAGTGGGCGGAGGCGTGCACTGATGCTCCGGCTCCCGCGCTTTACCTACCTCGAGCCGCTCTCACTGGACGACGCGATCCGCATGCGCGCCGAGTCGGGCGATGATGCGAGCTTCGTCGCCGGCGGCACCGATCTCTACCCGAACATGAAGCGCCGGCAGCAGACGCCGCGCACGGTGATTGCGCTCCAGCGCGTGCGCGAGCTGCAGGCGATCACCGGCACGCCGCGCGACGGGATGACGATCGGTGCCGGTGTCACGCTCACCGCGCTTGGCGCTCATCCGGTGATCGCCGAGCACTATCCCGCGGTGGCGCACGCGGCGGCCGTCGTCTCCACGCCGCTGCTGCGCAACATGGGGACGATCGGCGGCAATCTGCTGCTCGACACGCGGTGCAACTACTACGATCAGACGTACGAGTGGCGGAAGGCGATCCACTTCTGCATGAAGAAAGATGGCGAGATCTGCTGGGTGGCGCCGTCGAGCCCGCGGTGCTGGGCGGTGCAGTCGTCGGATGGCGTCCCCGTCGCCGTTGCGATCGGCGCCGAGGTGACGCTCGCGAGCGCGCGCGGCGAGCGACGGATTCCCGCCGCCGAGCTCTACAACAACGATGGCATGCGCTATCTGACGAAGGCGCCCGACGAGCTGCTCGTCGCGTATCATCTCCCACCGGCAGGTGATGCGACGCGCACCGAGGGGCGCTGGCGCGCGACCTACCACAAGCTCCGCCGGCGCGGCTCGTTCGACTTCCCCGTCCTCGGCGTCGCCGCCCGCGTCGACTTCAACGATGACGACACGGTGCGCACCGCCCGCATCGTGCTCGGCGGCGTCGCGTCGTACCCGATGGAGATTCCCGAGGCCGCGCGGGCGATCGCCGGCCAGCGGCTCGACGCCGCGACCATCGCGGCAGCCGCCGACGCCGCCTACCGCCCCGCGAAGCCCATGGACAACACGGACTTCACGCTCTCGTGGCGGAAGGACATGGTGCGTGTCTACGTGCAGCGCGCGCTCGCGGAGATCGCGGATCCCGGTCGCCTTGCCCGAGCGTCGGGCGCAGCGTAGACTGGAATTGCCCGGCCACCGGGCGATCCTCACGCGACCATTCAGGGGGCGATGCTCCGGCTCCGTACATTCGGCGGTCTTTCGCTGGACCGAGAAGGTTCTCCCACACCAGGCGCCGCCGTCCAGCGCTATCCACTCGCCCTTCTCGCCCTCCTCGCGGTAGCAGGCAGCCGCGGGATCAGTCGCGACAGAATCATCGCGCTGCTCTGGCCCGAGAGCGACGACGAGCGCTCGCGCCACTCGCTTGCTCAGCTTCTCTACGCGGTGCGACGCGCGCTGCACGCGGATGTGGTGCTCGCGGGCGCCGTGGAGCTCCGCCTCAACGCGGAGTTGCTCACGAGCGATGTGGCCGAGCTCGAGGCGGCGCTGGAGAGTGGCGACGACGAGCGCGCGGCACAGCTGTACACGGGCCCGTTTCTCGACGGCTGCCACCTGAGCATCTCGCCGGAGTTCGAGCGTTGGGTGGATGGCGAGCGCGCGAGATTGGCGGGACGAATGGCGCGCGCCCTCGAGTCGCTCGCGTCGAGCGCGCGTCAACGCGGCGACCGAGGCGCCGCGGTGGAGTGGTGGCGACGGCTCGCGGCACTCGATCCACTCAACACACGCGCCGCGCGCGGGCTCATCGAGGCCCTCGCCGCCGCCGGCGACCGCGCAGGCGCCCTGCAGTTCGCGCGCGTCCACGAGACGCTGCTGCGCGAGGAGTTGAGTGCGGAGCCCGATGCCGCGTTTCGCGCGCTCGTCGATCAGGTGCGACGCAGCTCGACAGCATCCGACAACGAGCCCGCGCCACCGCGCGCTGTCGCATCGAGCGACGAGCCACCGCCGACGACCGTGGCGCACGTTTCGCAATCGGAGACCGCTGCACACGATGCGCCTCCCGTTGCGACCGCACCGAACGCGATACCGCCACGACGGCGCCGCCGCACACCGATCATCGTCGCGACGACGCTGATCATCGTGGCCGCCGCGCTCGTCATGACGCTTGCGCTCACGCGGCGCGCCGAGTCCGCGCTCGACACGCACGAGGTTGTCGTCGCGGCATTCGACAATCAGACGGGCGACACGACGCTGAATGCGCTCGGTCAGATGGCCGCCGACTGGATCACGGAAGGGATCGCGCAGAGCGGACTCGCCCCGGTGATCGATTCGCGAAGCGCGATGGCCTCCGAGCGCGATGTGGCCGCTCACGCCCGCTCGAACGATCCTACACAGCGTGTGCGTGCGCTCGCCGAACAGACGGGCGCCGGCACGGTCGTGTGGGGCTCCTACTATCGCGTCGGCGACACCCTGCTCTTTCAAGCGCGGGTGAGCGATGCGCGCGACGGCCGAGTGCTGCTCGCCATCGACCCGATCACCGGTTCGGTGGTGAATCCGTCCCCTGCGGTGCAGCAGCTCCGCCAGCGTGCACTCGGCGCGCTCGGCATTCTGTTCAACGTGCGACACAGCGATTGGCTGCAGGGAACGAATCGCCCGCCGACGTACGCCGCCTACCAGGCGTACATGGCCGGGCTCGACCTCGAGGACAAATACCAGTACGCACAGGCGATCGAGCATTACGCGCGCGCATATGCGCTCGATTCCACGTTCGTGCAGCCGCTCATCTTCGCGGCGGACGCGTACAAGCAGGGGACGGGTGACTACGCGCGCGCCGACTCCCTGCTGCGCATCGTGAGCCGGTCGCAGGACCGGCTCTCCCCGTTCGACAGACAGTTCCTCGCCAATCAGCAGGCGGAGCTGGCGGGTGACTGGGCCGGTGCACTGCACGCCGCACGTGAGATGGAAAGGCTGGAACCGGGCTCCGAGGCCGCCGTGCTGGTCGCCGAAGAGGCGCTCTCGCTCAACTATCCGCGCGAAGCAGCGGACGCATTTGCACGCGTGAACCCGGAACAAGGGTGGCTCAGAGGGTGGGCAGGCTACTGGGCGTATCCGACGTTCGCGCATCATCTACTAGGCGATGATCGCGGCGCGCTCGAGATCGCGCGCGAGGGACGGCACCGCTACCCGGAGTCGCAGGGTGCGCTCCTCGCGGAAGTGATCCCGCTGGCTTCGATGGGCCGCGAGAAAGACATCGACGATTGCATCGACGAGAGTCTGCGGCTCCCCGCCGATGCAACCGACAACCCCTCCAAGCTCCTGCGCGTCGCGCTCGTCGAGTTGCGCGGACACGGACACGAGTACATCGCGCAACGCGTGACCGCACGCGCCGCACAGTGGCTCGCCACGCAACCGCAGCCGACCACCACCGACGACAAGCTCCTCCGCCTCAAGCTGCTCTACGCGATGCAGCACTGGGACGAGGCATGGACGCTCGTGAACCCGCTCCCAACCGATGTCGCCAACGACGTGACGTGGCTCGGCTACCGTGGTGCGATCGCCGCACGACGGGGGGACTCGACGGAGGCAAAGCGTGTGGCACGCGAGCTGGCGGTGCATCCCTATCCGTACAGCTACGGCGAGCCGGCACTCTGGCGCGCACGCATCGCCGCCGTCCTCGGCGATCGGGATCAGGCCGTCGCGCTCGTGCGCGAAGCGTTCGCGCAGGGGCTCGCCGTCGATCTCTACCTCCACGCGCTTGCCGACTTCGCATCGCTGCGCGGCTACGCACCCTTTGACGAACTGATGCGGCCTCGCGGGTGAAGGCTGCGCGCCGCACGAAGCCCGGCACATCGTACATCACACGATCACCATCGATGCGCCGGACCTCGAAACGACTCCTCGCTCAGTTGTGCTGCACGAGTGTACCCAAGGTGATGCGGTACTCCTTCGCGCTGGCATCGTACGACACGCCATACGTGGTCGGGTAGCGACCGGGCGCGGCGTACTGCGCCGGAAGCTTCACGCTCATCGTCGTGTCCGGCTTCGACTGCAGGTACGAGAGCGCCATCATCGGCTCCATGAACGTGAACGCGCCATTCCACGACCCGTAGATGAACGTGGATGTGAATGGCTGGCCATTGAGCTCGGGCGATGTGGGATCGACCCAGTGCGCGCCCATCTGCGGCACGCCGCCCGGTGTCTGGATGTAGCCCTGCGGGATGAACTCCGCGGATGGCGCCGCGGCCATCTTGGCATCGTAGTTGGAATCGCTCGGTGTGATCGCGTCCTGCTCCGCCTCGGTGATCTGGTAGAAGTGGAAATCGAAGTGCGGCACCATGTACGGCTGTGGGGCGTGCCCCATGGGATTCCAATCGATCTCCACGTGCTCGAACGGCGTGAGCTGCCCCTCTCGAGGGAACTGGAGGCGAACACCGGACATGGACGTCGGCAGGCCGGTCAGGGCGTCCTCGGTAAACGCGAGACCGAGCGCTATCGGTGTGCCGCTCGGGTCGACGGTCACCCATGTGTGCGCCGTGCCGTTGCCGAGCGCGACGTCGGGACCGATCGTGGTCCGAACGTTGGCGCGCGTCGAATCCGAGCACGCCGCGAGCGCGGCGACAGTGAGCGCGGCAATGATGACAGCAGAGCGCCGGTTGCGCGTCGTGATTGGCGAGTGTGTGACAGACATGACTGCTCTCCTGCGGGTTGTATCGTGGTGCACCCGGTCCGGGTGCGTGATGTCCCCCCACGCGGCCGTCGCTGACGTTGCAGGACGGCCGGCGGGAGGCAGGTGAATCCTCAGCGTGTGTCTCACTTGCTCGGCGTGAAGGTCCAGTTCACGTCGGCCGTCCCGGCGTTGCCATCCTGCTCCACGCCGCTGGCGAACATCGCCGCCCCGAGTCCGAGCGGGAAATACGCTTCGTCGGGGTGCTGCGAGCCCCAGATGATCGAGTGGGCCGGCATGGCGTGGTCTTCGGTCAGCCCGCCGCGGTAGCCGGACGTCGAGTAGACGCCGCTTCGTACCGCGCCCACCTCCGCGATCGTGGCGATGGTGGTTCCATCGGGGTCCGTCTCGGTCGCGTTGATCGTCGGCGTGAACGTCACGTTGTACTGGCAGGTGGTCAGATCGACGCCCAGCGTCACGACCGATCTATCCTCGCCGCCGTAGCTGGCGAGCGGCGCACCACTCCCGCTGAGCGAGCCCGTGTCGGGCGGGACCCCGTTGAGGTCGATCTCCTTGTCATCGAGACTCGCCGTTCCAGTCGCGATGCCATGCCACGAGACGCCGTATTGCGTACGCCCCACCAGCTGCAGAACGACCGAGACGTTTGCCTGCTCGTTCGCGACGATCTCGTCGCTCGCGTCGGACGCGGTGTGTGTGTAACTGAAGTTCAGCGACCCCGACCAGGTCTGAACGCTGTCGATGCCGTCGCACGCGCTGACGTCCGACGTCACCGTGAGCGACGCGGTGTCGCTGGTCACACCGTTCGCGGACGCCGTGATGCTGGTGGTGCCCGCCGCCGCGCCGGTCGCGACACCGTCGTCTCCGATCGTCGCCGCGGACGGGTTCGACGAGGCCCAGGCGAAGGTGACGCCGGAGATCGGAGCGCCATTGGCATCGAAGGCGATCGCCGTGAAGCTCTGCGTCTCCCCGACCTTGATCGTTGCGCTCGTCGGATCCACGTGGATGGCTGCGATCTGGCTCGCGCCGACAACCAACGTCGCGGGATCGCTCGTCACTCCGTTCCAGGACGCCGTGATCTGTGTCGCCCCGGGGGCGACGCCCTGCGCCAGCCCGTCCGCCGAGATCGACGCGATGCCGGTGGCCGACGACTTCCACGTGAACGTCGCGTCGGGAATGGGCTGACCATCCGCATCGACGGCGGTCGCCGTATAGGGCTGCGACTGCCCGATCAGCACCGCGGCCGCAGCGGGCGTGACGACGACCGACACCGCACCCGCGTGGGGCTCGGTCGAGCCGCCACAGGCCGCAAGCGCCGCGGCGGTGACCATCAGTGTTGCAATGCTGAACGTCCGCATCATCTCACCTCGTGGAGAGCGTTGCACGCAGCGGCAGCGCTGCGCTGTGTGTGTTCGTGAATGCCGGTGCCGCGGTCATGGCTCGCTGCTCAGCCGCATGCACCGGATGCTTCCGCCGATCCGCGCGCCGTCGGAGAAGACGCCATCGATGGTGAGGCGCGCTCCCGATCCGAGTCGGGCAATCGACACGTGTGCTCGCCCCGGATCGCGTGTTGTATCCGCGCGGCTCCGCGAGTCGGCGGCTCGGTGGATCAGCCGCATCGTGTCGCCGGCGTCGAGCTGCATGTCGACGTCATCCTCGAGATCGCCCGCGACGTCCGTCGTGCGCAGGACCAGCATGCGGATCCCCGGACCGCTCTCACCTCGATAGCGCACCTCCCACTCGGCGCCCCCGTGATCGGCGGGACGTACGTAGTGGTGGCACTCGCCATCGCCGGTGGCCGTGAATCGCTGCGCCTGGAGGCCGGCCGGCGTGATGCTCAGCGCGAGCGCGAGCGGGACCAGCGCGCGTGTCGTGGCAGCGACATCGACCGCAGGGGTGCGAGTGGACGGCGCGCGGGCGCCGGCACGAGGCAGATGCGGGTCGCCACGCGCGCTGCAGCTGAGTCCAATCGCGGCGATGAGCGCTACCGCCGACGAGCAATGCATGGGTCGCGAGCCTCCCGAGCGCGATCAGGTTGAGTCGGTGGCTGCTCGCCGAGACGTCAGCATCCCGTTTCGGCGGACAGCCTCGCTGTCCGGGCCGAGCAGGCTCGGCAGCGAAGTGCGCGGGGAGAGTAGGGCGGGGGTATCAACCGGCGATCAGCCGCCGATCATCTGGTCTGGACCTGTCGCGATGAAGGGGAGCGAGCGGGGATCTGTGGGCGGGGCCGGCTTGTCGGGGTGGATCTGAGTGTCGGGCCCCTTGCGTCCGATATATCTAGCGTTATATCTTATCGCCGTTCGCCGATATATCGCCGTTATATCACCAGGAGGCGCTCATGTGTGGATCGTTCTTTTACGGCTGCGGGCCCCGCCGCCGGCACGCCGGACGCGGGTGGGGCTTCGACCCCAGCTTCATGGCCGGCTTCTGGGGACGACCCGGACACCGGCGCGGCGGCCCCTTCCGTGGCGGCCGAATGTTCGAGCAGGGGGATCTCAAGTACGTCATCCTCCAGCTCCTCGACGAAAAGCCGCGCCACGGCTACGACATCATCAAGGCGCTCGAGGAGCGCTCCGGCGGCACCTACTCGCCAAGCCCGGGCACGGTCTACCCCACCCTCACCATGCTCGAGGACATGGGGTACGCGCGCACCACCACGGAAGAGGGCGGGAAGAAGATCTACGAGATCACGCCCGAGGGGAAAGCGTACCTGGCCGAGAATCGGAGCACGGTGAACGACATCTTCGATCGGATCGCCGACTTCGGCTCGAACTTCTTCGGCGGCCCGATGATGGGTGTGAACCACGCGTTCAAGGATCTCGCCCGCGCCATCTACACGACGGCGCCCCGTCACTCGAGCGACGTCGAGCGGCTCACGAAGATCAAGACGATCCTCGAGCGCGCCGCGCGGGAGGTCGACGAGCTGGAGCGCGGCTCGTCGGGTGCAGGCGGCCAATCCGGAACGGCGCCGGCGGGACAGGGCGGGCCAGCCGGCAGCTGACCGCCGCAACAGTCGATCCGATCTCCGCTGCCGGCACTTGGCTGGACGCGGCCCGGCGAGAGGTTAACTTGCATGACGGATCGCGGCCAACGCCGCGATCCGTTTTTCGCGCATGGCCGGAACAGAGGCCATCATCGCCGAATGGTCGCCATCTCCAGTGAGTCAGTGACTCACTTCTTGCTGCTTCCTCGGGCTCCAGTGCCCCGAATCGTTCATGACCGCTGATCCCGCCCGATCGGGCGCGCCAGCTACTGCACCACTGCCGCCGGCTCCCGCGATCTCCCACCCGACGCCGCCCGACCGTCATCCGATCGAGCCGAACCCCACGGGCGGGCGACTCGCGCTCCTGTCGCTCACCGCGCTTGGCGTGGTGTTCGGCGACATCGGGACGAGCCCGCTCTACGCGTTCAAGGAAGCGTTCAGCCCCGAGTACGGCGTCACGACGTCCGTGACCGACATCTACGGGGTCCTCTCGCTCATCGTGTGGACGCTGACGCTCATCGTCAGCATCAAGTACATCGTCTACATCATGCGGGCGGACAACCGGGGCGAGGGTGGGATCCTGGCGCTCCTGGCCCTCATCCAGCAGCGGCTCCGCCGCGGCGCCGATCAGCACCGCTACAAGGTGCTCGTCGCGCTCGGACTCATCGGCGCGGCGCTGCTCTACGGCGATGGCGTGATCACCCCGGCGATCACGGTGCTCAGCGCGGTCGACGGATTGCACGTGATCGATCCGGTGTTCGGCGTCCTCATCGTGCCGCTCGCCGTGATCATCCTCTTCATTCTCTTCCTGTTCCAGCGGAGGGGGACGACGCGCATCGGCGTCGTGTTCGGGCCGATCATGGCGATCTGGTTCGCGTGCCTGGGCGCGTTCGGCGCGCTCGAAATTCTGAAGGCACCGCGCATCCTGTTCGCGATCAACCCGTGGTACGCCTTCGAGTTCTTCGCGCACCACGGCGGGCGCGGATTCTTCATCCTCGGGGCCGTCGTCCTCGTGGTCACGGGCGCGGAGGCGTTATACGCGGACATGGGGCACTTCGGGCGCAGGCCGATTCGCGTCGCGTGGTTTGCGCTCGTCTTCCCCGCCCTGCTGCTCAACTACTTCGGGCAGGGCGCGCTCGTGCTGCGCGATCCGAGCGCCGCTGCGAACCCGTTCTACCTGCTCTTCCCTCAAGGGCTCCTCTACCCGATGGTGATCCTCGCCACCATCGCCGCGGTGATCGCGTCGCAGGCTCTCATCTCGGGCGCCTTCTCGCTCACGCAGCAGGCCATGCAGCTCGGCTACAGCCCGCGCATGACCGTGCTGCACACGTCGCGACAGGAGGCTGGGCAGATCTTCGTGCCCGAGGTGAACAAGGCGCTCATGGTGGGGACGATCCTCCTCGTGCTCTTCTTCCAGAGCGCGGACAACCTGGCGGCCGCGTACGGCATCGCCGTCACCGGGACGATGGTCATCACCACCATCCTCTTCTACTACATCGCGCGGCAGCAGCTCCGGTGGCGCAAGCGCAGCGCGACGGCGTTCCTGATCCTGTTCCTCGTCATCGACCTCTCGTTCCTGTTCGCCAACGCGATCAAGATCGAGAGTGGCGGCTGGGTCCCGATCGCCATCGCCGCGGCGATCTACACGCTGATGACGACGTGGAAGGCGGGACGCCAGATCCTGCGCAACATGCTCGTCGAGACGAGTCTCCCGATCAACCTCTTTCTCGAGGACGTGAAGCGCCGCAAGCCGCCGCGCGTCCCCGGCACTGCGGTGTTCATGACGAGCGACATCGCGGGCGCACCGGTCGTCCTCCTGCACCACCTCAAGCACAACAAGGTGCTGCACGAGCAGGTGCTCCTCCTCTCGATCATCACCGCCGACGTCCCGGAGATCCCGAGCACCGAGCGCACGACCATCGAGCCGCTCAATGAAGGGTTCTACCGCGTCATCGCGCGCTACGGCTTCATGCAGACACCGAACGTGAAGGAAGTCATGCGCTCGTGCGAGCGCGCGGGGATCAAGCTCCGCCCCGGCGACACGACGTACTACCTGGGACGCGAGCGGCTCCTCCCGACGGGCCGGTCTCCGATGGCACGCTGGCGCAAGTCGATCTTCGTCTTCATGTCGCGCAACGCACGCTCGGCCACCGAGTTCTTCTCCATCCCGCCGAACCGCGTCGTCGAGCTCGGCGCGCAAATCGAGTTCTAGTGAGTCAGTAGGTCAGTGGGTCAGTCGGTCAGAAGAGGCCCGTAAGGGGAGTTCATCTCGCCCTACAGGCCGTTCCTGACTCACTGACCCACTGACTCACTGACTCACTCTCATCGCCTCTCGTCTCTCGCCCCGGGCTTCATCGTCACCGTCTCCCGCTTCCCCTTGCGCAGGATGTCGACCGAATTGTCCTGCCGAGTGCTGAAGGAGAGGTGCGCTTCGTCATCGCTCCGCACACTCTGACCGTTGATCTTGAGGATGACGTCGCCCGCGTGCAGCCCGGTGCTCGAGTCGGCGTTGAGGACGAGCAGACCATCGGCGCTCCCCGACCCGAAGTAGGACGCGAGATCGCTGCTCACCGGCGCGAGCTGCAGACCGCCGACGCGCAGCACGTATGACGAGCCCGACGCGGTGGCGTTGATCGAATCGTCGTTCGTGTTGATGTTGATTCGGTTCCGCGATCCGCCGAAGGCGTTCCCCGAGCCATTGAAGTCGAAGCGCATCTCGCGCATGCGGCGCTCGGCATCGCGCATGCCCTGTTGTGCACGCAACAGCGAACGTGCCGTCGCCTCGCTCTGCCGCTCGCGCATCAGGCCCATGCGATCGTCGCGGACGCTCGGAGGCATGGCCGGCATGGCCGGCATGGCTGGCATCGGCGGGCTGGGCGCAATGGCGCGAAATCGATCGCCCTCACGGAAGTAGAACGGCGCCGCATCCGCGTAGACGTCGGCCTCGCTGGCCGCCTTCACATCGAGCGTCTTGTACTTGCCGTCCGCGTAGACACGCAGGTGCACCGTCTCCCCGGGCTTCACCTTCTGCATCTCGCGCTGCAGCCGGCGTCCCATGAGCCCGCCCATCTCGCGGTCGCCGGTGTCGGCCGGTGCAAGCTGCAGGCTGACGCCGTTGATGGTGGCGATGCGATCGCCCTCCTCGAGCCCCGCCTTCTCCGCCGGGCTCCCGCTCACGATGCTCGTCACGAGAACGCCGAGTGTGTCGCGCTTGCTCGTGCCCGACGACGTGGAGAGTCCGAGCGCGGCGCGCGCGCTGTCCGCCGAATACATGTACATCCCGACCGCCGGCCGCACGATGGTCCGGGACGTCGTGCGCGCCCGGGTGTTCTGTGCATGAGCGGGCACGGCGACCGCCGCACACGCAACGACACCGGCGACAACCAGAGAGGACCGCATGAATGACCTCGCGTGACTGTGATGAGACTTCGTGCTCCACCAGATGAGTCACGCGAGGGGAGAGGGAGGGTTGCCGGAGGGGAGCTGGTGGGAAGAGTTAAGAGCTGTGAGCTCTGAGCTGTGAGCTTTGGGCTGTGAGCCAGAGGCGTTCTGGAACTCCGGGCTCAGAACCAAACCCACAGCCCAAAGCTCAGAGCTCAGAGCTCACAGCCCTACCTTCTTCCCAGCAGCGTCTGCTTCCCACTCCCCGCGAGTGCCTGGCGGACGCGGGGTTCTTCCATCCAGGCGGGGTGCGGGATGGCGAGCGGAGGGATCGGGTTCGGGAGCAGGTCGCGCACGTGCTGGCGGATGGCGATGTCGGCCAGCAGGTAGCCGTGATTCTCGAGCACGGCGGCCTCGGCTTCGGAGAAGGCGTCGAGGTCGGTGCGGATCGTGTCGATCAGCTCGGTGGCGAGCGCCTTGGAGTAGCCAACCGTGTCGTCCGGATCGTAGCTGCTGCGCGCGCTCCCGACGCCCCAGTAGGTCCCCTCCATCACGTTCGCGATGAAGCTCGAGATGAGCCATCGCTTGCGCAGCGCACGCGCCTGGTTCTCGACGATCGACACATAGCGCTGGATGCGTGAGAAGAGATTGGCATCGGGCGCGAACTCGAACGTCGAGCCGCCGTCGGACGAGAGCACGAAGGCGTGATCGTTCCACACCGGTTCGAGGCCCAAGTTGTCGTAGTCGCCGCCATCGGTGAGTCGGAGATCCGACAGCGCGGCGTCGCGCGCCTTGCCAACCGGTGCGTGTCCGCCCGCGTACTGGTTCGCCTTGAAGGGCATCGGGAGCGGATTGAACACGGGCGGGAAGCACGCGGACGCGGCGACCGCCGTGCCCACCGGCCAATCGGCGGGCGGCGGTTGGACGTAGCCCGCCTGATAGTCGCCCATGCGCGTGCGCTCGAACACCCAGTCCACACCGAACGCCATGTCCGTCGCGCAGAAGATGAAGTTCGGCTCCTCGGGGAGTTGCGAGAGCGTCATTCGCGTGAGGCGCTCGCGGAAGCGCGCCGCCATCGCTTCCACCGCCGTGCTCTCGTGGAACCACTTCCACGGCAAGAGCCGCTTGGCGATCGCACCCGTGCGGAGGTTCTTCGAGGTGAACGCGCGCAGCGGTGCGGCAACGCGTGCCTCCCACTGCGCGCGCGACATCGGCGTCGCGAGCGGCCACGGCACCGTGGCGGCGATGTGCGCGGCGGTGATGCTGCCACCGGACACGGACGTGATGGTGCGGAGCTGACCGAGAATTCCCAGCTCGTTCAGGCGGCGGAGCGCACCCAGGTGGAAGAGCGTCGCGCGGAAGCCGCCGCCCGAAAGACAGAGCCCGATGCCGCGGCGCTGTGACTTCGGCGCCGGCGTGTAGTTGCTGAGGGCGGACGCCGCGCCGGTGGGATCACGTGTCGGTTCAGTGGTCACACGTCCTCACACGAGGCGGTCGTCATGCGACGCCGTCGAGCGAATCGAACTGACAGAACAGTGTGACCGATCAGGACGCGAGCTCGGCTCGTCCCTGTCGGGCCAACCGCCGGCCGGCACCGTAGTAGGCGAGGAACCCCAACGCCGCGAAGACGAGCACCAGGCCGATCGAGATCGGCTCGTCCGGGCGATACGGAAGGAACTGGACGACGATGAGGGCGATGCCGATGGCGCCGATCACCAGACCGAACTGGAGCGCCGTGCGGAGGCCCGCATCGCCGTCAGGCGCCGCGGTGACGGCGCGGGCCAGCTCGGGCGTGGCGCCCGACTGGATCAGCTGACGGCGCGTGTGCCCCTCGGAGATGACCCTGGTGACGGCAACGACGACGAACGCGAGGCTCACGAACAGCGCGATTGGTACGATCGTTTCCACCATGACCTGATCCTCCGCGGGAAGGGGGCGAAGCAGCGGTCGGCGTTCCGCGCTAACGTATCGGCCACGTGCGCGGCTGTCCAGATTCTGGCCGATCGGATCGCAATCGGGCCGACGCAGCCAGCAGATGACCGCGACTGCCGCGCGCAATCCCTACCGCACGGCGCTCCAGACGCGCCACTGTGCTCGGCGTCAGGTCACCACCGCTCATCCGCCGTCGGGCCGTAGACCTGCGGCAGCGGAACATCCACGAGCCGCAGATACACGGTGAGCTGTCCTCGATGATGAATGAGATGGTTGAGATGCGAGCGCACGACTTCCCCGCGCGGCGCTGTCATCAGCACGCGGTCACCGTGTTTGAGCGACCACGGCTCCTGCAGCCTGAGGCCCGTGACGTCGGCCAGGGCCGAGCGCGCCTCGCGGACGTTGCTGTCGAATTCGTTGAGCAGCACTTCGGTAGGCTCGAAGCTGTACCCGGCGGACTGGGCCAGATCGATATGCGGCTCGCGAAGCGACATCGCGATCCACCCCGGCATCCACGACACGAGCTGCGCGAGATGACCGAGCGCGAACGACTTCGCATGCGGCTTCCACGTTCCCTGCTCGCCTGGCACGCGCTCGAGGAGGCGACGGGTGGATGCCATCTCGTGATCGAACTCCTTGAGGGGAATCGCGGGCGCGGTCATGGATCGCTCGAATGGAGGGACGATGATGGCCTGGTAATGGTCGGCGCATTCTACGTTGCCGACCTATCGAACGCCAGCGAACAGATGGCGCTCACGAGCCTGCTCAGTTCTGCCCGGCGAACCGTGGCCAGACGGCCTGCAGCGTACGATACGGCTGTCGGCCGAGCCAGATCGGCAAGTCCCGCTCCTCGGGTACGACCCACGGCTCGTTCACGCGAGCGGCGAGTGCGACGGAACGAAAGAATGGCGTGAGATCATCTCGTGATCCACCGACCTTGATGACCACGTCACCCGGCTTCGTGCCGGGTCCGAAGAACCAGTAGCTTCCCGTCGCCGCGATGGCGCTCGGCAATCCGTACTTCGGCCCGTAGTAGTCGATCGCGCCCGCCTCGCCATAGTTGTCGGCGATGAGCACCGCTCTCGTGCGATCGGAATCGGGGAGCGCGCGATACACACGCGCCACGGCCGCGACCTGTGCCTCCCACCCGAGCATGTCGGCGTAATCCTGCGGTAGCGACAGCACCTCGCCCTGATTGTTCTTCACGGCCGCCGTGAGTCCGAGCGCGGCGGCGTAGCGCGCCATCGACACGGGCGGAACGATCGGCAGTCCGAGCGGAAGCGTGAGCGCACCGTATGCGACGACGAGCAGCAGCGCGGCGCCGCGAACGATCCACGCGCGTGATGTGTGCTGCGCCGTGCGCGCGTGCTCGGCCCACCCGCCGATCACTGCCGCCCCAGCGCCGACGAGCGCCGGGTAGATGGGCCCGACGTAGTACGGCTTTCCGTGCAGCAGCAGCACGACGACGAACGCCGTGAGGCTCGCCCACGCGACCGGGCGGTACGCACGGTAGCGCCGAGCGATCAGAAGTCCGCCGGCTCCGGTGACGGCGATCACGAACGCGGGACCGAGCATCAGGAACTGGCCGGCGATGAACGACGCAGACGAGACGTGCTCGAGTTGACTCCCCTGCAGGTCGCGCATCTGCGACACCACCGGGAAGCCGAGCTGCACCTGCCCCACGATGCTCGGGGAACCGATCACCAGTGCGATCGCGAGTGCGATCCATGGCCACGGCGTGAGAAGCGTGCGTCGCTGTGCACCGAGCAGGAGCGCGACGAGCACACCCGCACCGAGAAAAAAGATGGAGAACTTGGTGAGCAGTCCGATCCCGCCCGCAGCGCCGAGCACGAGCCACCATCGCGCGTCGCCTCGAAATCCCTCGCGGCCGAGTCGTGCGAGGGCGAACAGCGCGAGCGTCCACCAGAGCTGATCGAAGACGACCGGCTGAAAGAGGTTGCCAGGACGCAAGTAGATCGGCACCGTCGCGACCGCGATCGCCGCGAGCAGCTGCGCATAGCGGCCGCCGCCGAACTCGCGCGCGAGCAGCGCGGCGAGCACGACGAGCGCCGAGCCCGCGAGCGCCGGAGCGAATCGCAGTACCACGAGCGAGTCGCCGAACACGCGCGACACCTCGGCGACGATGGCGATGAATGGCGGAAAGTCCATGTGGAAGAACCGCAGGTGCCGCCCCATCGCCAGGTAAAGGAATTCGTCGCGGTGTACGCCGTACGGCGAGAAGAGGTTCGTGAGCACGTGCGCGAGCAGCACCGCGGCGGCGAGCGTGAGCACGACGTCCACGGCGAACGGCGGGCGCGGTGTGGCGCCCGCCGTTCGCGACGGTACCTCCGCCACATGTCGAGTGGCGACAGTCATTCGGACCTGAGTGCGACGTTCGGGTCGACGCGCGCGGCTCGGCGCGCGGGGATCACGCTCGCCGCGATAGCGACGGTCAGCATGGTCAGCACGACGCCAACATACACCAGCGGATCGCGCGGCGATTCGTGGAACAGCAGCGGCTGGAGCCACCCGGCCGCGGCCAGCGTGAGCACGCCGCCGATCACGATACCCAGCCCGCCCAGCAGCACACCGTGCCGCACGACGAGCCACACGACGTCCGACGTCTGTGCGCCGAGCGCGATGCGCACACCCAGCTCGTGCGAGCGCTGCGTGACGTTGTACGCGATCACGCCGTACAATCCGACGGTGGCGAGCACGAGCGCGAGCAGCCCGAAGACGATGAACATCGTCGCGCCGAGCTGCCACGATTTCATCTGGTTGCCCACGACGTCGGCGAACGGCGTGACGGTGACGTACGACGCGCCAGGCATCTCACGCTGCAGCGCTCGGCGCACCGCTTCGGCGTGTTGCGACGCGTCGCCGCGCGTGCGCACGAACAGCCCCGTGCTCTGCGGCGCGAACTGCGCGCTTGACAGGTAGTAGTACAGCCCGGGGTCATCGCTGAGCTGATCGTTCTTGATGTCCTCGGCGATTCCGACGACGTAGGTGCACGGCATGGTGTCGGCGTTCACCTTCACGCACTGACCGATCGCGTCCGCATTCGGCCAGAGCGTCTTCGCCATGGAGCTGCTCACGACCATCGCGCGCGGTGCACCGGCGACATCGCCACTGGTGATTCCGCGTCCCCGCACGATACGCGTGCCCATGGTCGCGAAGTAGTCGGGGGAGACGGCGTTGAGATCGAACTGGCCGAGTCGTTGGACGGAGTCGATCCCGGCGACGTGAAGGCCGACACTCCACATGCTCCAGAAGGGGATGCTCGTGTTGAGTGCGGCGTGCGCGACCTCGGGCATGGCCTGCGCGGCCGAGAGCAGCCGCTGGCGCAGCGTGACGGCACGTGCGCTGTCGAGGTCGACGCCGCGCATGTTCAGATCGACCACGAGGATCGGACTCACATCGTAGCCGAGCGGCACGTTCTTCACATGATTGAGACTCCGCACGAAGAGCCCTGCGCCGACGAGGAGCACGACCGAGAGCGCGCCCTGCAGCACGAGCAGCGTCACGCGTGCGCGGGATTTGTGCATCGTCCCCTCACGTGCGCCCGCCTTGAGATCGCGTGACAGCTCGGCGCGTCCGGCCTGCCACGCGGGGGCGAGCCCGGTGAGCACGCCCGCCACGAGCACCGCCACGCCGACGAAGATGAGCGTGCGCGTGTCGCCCATCACCGGAGACTCGACGCCCTTGGGGAGGAAGGCCGCGCGGAGCGCCGAGCCACCCCACTGCGCGACGAGCAAGCCGGCGACCCCGCCGAGAAACGCGAGCAGCACCGTCTCGGTGAGCAACTGTGACAGGAGCCTCCACCGACTCACGCCGAGCGCGAGTCGGAGGGCGATCTCGCGCCGGCGGCGCAGCGCGCGCGCGAGCAGCAGGTTCGCGACGTTGGCACAGGCGATGAGCAACACGACGAGCGCCATCCCACCGACGAGCGTCGCGACTTTGCCCACGCTGCTCTCGTTCGGTCCGCGCTCCGTGAGAATGGACGCGGCGATGCCGTGCGGGCGCATGGTGGAGATCGGCGGCATCTTGTCGCCGGCTGTGCGCTCGGCCTCGTAGCTCCGGAGCAGCGCATTGGTCAGATCGGCGTTCGCGGCCGCGATCGTGACACCGGGCTTGCGCTCGGCAAGCATAGAGGCCCACGACCAGTGGTACGTCGTCCACCAGTTCTCATCCTTGAGCTGGATGTTGACGCCTGCCGCGTAAGACGAGATCGGAACGAACGCCACCGGCGGCTGCTCGGGCCAGAGTCCCACGAACCCCTGAGGCGCCACGCCGATCACCGTGTACACCGTGGGACCGATCTGCAGTGTCGAGCCGAGGACGTCGCTGCGGCCGCCGTACCGCGTCTGCCACATCGCGTAGCTCAACACCATCACCGGCGTCCCGCTGGGCGGCGTGTCTTCCTGCGCGCTGAAGTAGCGCCCGAGTGCGGGCGGCGCATCGAAGAAGCCGAAGAAGCTGGCGCTCACCACACCAACCTGCATCTCACGCGCGTCGACGCCGACGCCAACCGCCAGCTTGCGCTCGGTGTACTCCGCAGTGCGCGCGAAGGTGGTGGTCCATTTGGTGAGATCCACGTAGCGCGCGTACTGCACGCTACTGTTGAACCGTTCCTTGCCGCGGTACGTGCTGGCGAGATAGACGCGATGCGTGAGCTCCGGCTGGCTCAGCATCGGCGGCGGCCGGAAGAGCAGGCGGTCGACGACGGAGAAGATGGCCGCGTTGGCACCGATCCCCAATGCGAGGGTCAGAATCACCGCGACGGCGAAGCCGGGGTGCGCGCGCAGGCCGCGCAGCGCGTAGCGGAGATCTCGGGAGAAGTTATCCAGCGTGGCGCTGCGGCGGGCCATGGTCAGTGTCCTCGTTCGGTGGGCGCGGGGTGCGATGGAACCGTAGCCGTAAGACAATCGCGCGGTGCGAAAGCGTTGCTTTCACCCTCGGCGAGACGCGAGTGCGACGAGCGCGCGACAATCGCGCCGCGAGCCCTACGAGAGCGCCCGGTGTCGTAGTTTCGGCGCGCACGAGGCGCGCCCGGCGCTATCCAGCACGCGCGGTGGAGCGCTACCGCCCGGATCCGGCACACTCCCCGGTTCAGCGCACGAGCTCGAGACGCTCGACGAACGACTCGCCCCGCGGTGAGAGGATCACCGCGCGGCCATCTGGATCTCGCCTGGCGTAGCGCAATGCGAACAACCGGTCAAGCAGCGCCGCTCCGAGCGCGCCTGCAAGGTGCGTGCGGCGCTCGCTCCAGTCCAGACACGAGCGACACAAACGCCGCCGCTTCGCGCGCAGCGTCGTGAGATCGACCCCGATGCCGCCACACCACGCCTCGCCCCGGCTCGTCAGCGCCATCTCGTCGTCGGGGCCGGCGATGAGTTTCTTCGCTCGGAGCTGCTCCAGGAGACGCACGCCCGCCTCTCCCGCGAGATGATCGTAGCAGACTCGCGCACGGCGGAGCCCTTCGTCACGCGGACCCGTGCGCAGCGAGGCGGCCCCGGCGCGCGAAGCGAGTCCCATGAGCCCTTCGATCGCCGCGGCCACCTCGGGCGTGGCGATGCGGAAGTAGCGATGGCGCCCTTGCCGGGCAATGGCCACGAGGCCGGCGTGAGTGAGCCGCGCGAGATGGCTGCTCGCGGTGGACGGCATGACACCGCCCTCGAGTGCGAGCTCGGTGGCGGTGAGGGCTCGACCATCCATCAACGCAGTGAGCATCCGGCTGCGCGAAGGGTCGCCGATGAGACTGGCGATGGACGCGACATCGGGGACGTTCGACATACTTCGATGCTAACCGAAGCATGGCAGCACCGCAAGCCGTACGTTGTCCGCGTCACGGGGGCCGGCGGGACGATCGCCGCCTCCGCGGCAGGTCATCGCACGCTCTGCACACGCACTGCACAGGAGGAATTGCCGATGTCGACCGCTGTTCACAGCTACACGGCGACACTACTCTGGGACGGCAACACGGGCGAGGGGACGCGCAGCTACACGAGCTACAGCCGGCGCTATCGTGTGCACGTGCCGGGGAAACCGGAGCTCGTGGGATCGGCGGATCCCACATTCCGTGGAGAGGCGGAGGACAGTTCACCGGGATCACGCTGCACCCACGCGTGACCGCCGATGGCGACGAGCGGATCGAGCTCGCCACGCGACTGCACGATGCGGCGCACGAGCGGTGCTTCATCGCCAACTCGTGCCGCGTACCCATTCGCCACGCGGATGGAGACACCGCTCGCCGCGCGCTGGAGGACGCGGGCATCCACGTGCTGGCCGCCCGCGATGTAGTCGTGCAGCGACTGCACCAGGGTGAGCCCGGACAACTCGGCAAGCTCACGCGCCGCATGGCCGAGGCGGGCGTCAACATCCAAGTGCTCTACAGCGACCACGATCACCAGTTGATCCTCGTGGTCGACGACATCGCGACCGCCCGTGTCGTGTCGGAGGCGTGGATGCGGGAGCGGTAGCGCGATGAGGTTCGCCTCGCTACGTGTCGGCTCGCCGCTCCGCAGTGTGCGTCGCAACCACCCGCTCGATCCGCCGGTCCGGCACCAGCCATGTGATCGCAACTGCGACATACAGCAGATCGGCGATCCACGGACGGATGAATGCGGCGGGGATGGCAACCGCGTATATCAGGAGCGAGACCTTCCCCTTCACGTCGTGGCCGATGGCTGTCGCGAGCATTGACTCCCGTCCCTGACTCGCCACGATCACCGACTGCAAGATCCAATACGCGAGCCCCGCCAGCAGCAGCACCACGCCGTACAGCGCCGTCGGCACCGCCGCGAAGTGATTCTCTCCCATCCACGACGTGACGAACGGGACGAGTGACAGCCAGAACAACAGGTGGAGGTTCGCCCACAGCATCGCACCGGTCACCCGGCGCGTCACCGACAACATGTGGTGATGGTTGTTCCAGTAGATGCCGAGATAGATGAAGCTCAGCACGTAGCTCAGAAAGACCGGGAGCACTGGACGCAGCGAGGCGAGCGCCGTGTCGTGCGGCACGTGCAGCTCGAGCACCATGATCGTGATGAGGATGGCAATCACGCCATCGCTGAACGCTTCGAGCCGATTCGGTGCCATGCGGGTAGGAATGCGGGGTACGACGAATACAGGGGCTATCGGCCGGCGCGTTCCATGGCCAGCTTATCGACGAGAATATATTCGTCAGCCCATGTTTCGCATGCGTCAATAATGTAGAAGGGATCGATCATGCCGAACCTCCTGCTTCAGTCGCTGATGCCGATCGTCGCCAAGCCGTGGCGCATGGCACTCCTCTCCGGTACGCTGTTCGTCGCCCCCACGGCGCAGCCACTGTACATGCCGCGGACCGTCACGCAGGCGATCAAGAACGGCACGCGCACGCTCGACGGCCGCCCGGGACCCAACTACTGGGAGAACCACGGGCGCTACACGATCGGGCTCACCGTCGCACCGCCCAATCGCACGGTCACGGGGACGGAGCAGATCGTCTACATGAACAACAGCCCGGACACGCTGCCCGGGCTCGTCTTCGAGCTCTTCCTCAACATCCACAAGCCGACCGCCCCGCGCGCCAGCGGCGAGGAGCCTGGCTTCCTCACCTCGGGCGTGCACATCGACTCGTTCACGGTGAACGGGCAGTCCGTGCAATGGCGCGAGAGCCCGCGCTACTACACGTGGCAGCCGGTGCGCCTGCCGTCGCCGCTCATGCCGCACGACTCGGTGCGGCTCTCGGTCAACTGGCACTACGAGGTGTCGGAGGTCGCCGGGCGCGAGGGGATGCTCGACTCCACCACGTACTACCTCGCCTACTTCTATCCGCGCGTCGCCGTCTATGACGACACCAACGGATGGGACACGATGGAATTCACCGGCGAGCAGGAGTTCTACAGCGACTTCAACGACTACGATGTGTCGGTGAAGGTGCCGGCGAACTTCGTGGTGTGGGGGACCGGCACGCTGAAGAATCCATCCGAGGTCCTGCAGCCCGACGCACTCCAGCGATACCAGGCGTCGCTCACATCCGACTCCGTCATTCACGTCGCGACGCACGACGACATGACGGCCAAGCGCGTGACGGTGCAGCAGCCGATGAACAGCTGGCACTTCACCGCGCAGAACATCCCGGATGTCGCCTTCAACGTGAGCGACCACTACGACTGGGACGCGTCGAGCGTGGTGGTGGACGACGCGACGCAACGGCGCGCGAGCGTGCAGTCAGCGTACAACGACACGGCGGCCGACTTCCATCACATGGTCTCGTTCGGTCGCCACGCGCTCGACTGGCTGTCGCACAACTGGCCCGGTGTTCCCTACCCCTACGAGAAGTCGACCATCGTGCAGGGCTCGGCGGACATGGAGTACCCGATGATGGTGAACGACGGGAGCACGCCCGACACGACGTTCTCGAAATTCGTGGCCGAGCATGAGATCGCGCACACGTACTTCCCGTTCTACATGGGCGTCGACGAGACGCGCTACGGCTTCATGGACGAAGGATGGGCGACGACGCTCGAGTATCTCATCGGGCAGGCCGACGTCGGGCCGGCGCGCGCGGCCGAGTTCTTCAGACAGTTCCGCGTGAACGGGTGGATCCACGATCCGTCACCGCTCGAGGATCTGCCGATCATCACACCCGCGGACGCCTTGAACGGCGCCGCCTATGGCAACAACGCGTACGGCAAGGCCGCCCTCGGCTACCTCGCGATGAAGGACCTGCTGGGCGATGCCGAGTTCAAGAAGTGCCTGCTCGCGTACATGGATCGGTGGCACGGGAAGCATCCGATCCCGTGGGACTTCTTCTACACGTTCGATGACGTATCCGGGAAGGATCTCAATTGGTTCTGGCGGAACTGGTACTTCAGCAACGGCTACATCGATCTCGCCCTGGGGCCGGTGACGAAGAAGGGGAATGGATACACGGTGGTCATCGACAACATCGGCGGGATGGCGGCGCCGGTCGATCTCGATCTCACCTTCGCCGACGGGAGCACGCAGACGGTACACGAGACCCCGGCGATGTGGGAGAAGAATCAGCAGCAGGCGACAGTGACCATCGGAGCGCGAAAGGATCTGCGATCCGTCGTGCTGAACGGCGGAATCTTCATGGACGCGGACACGACGAACAATCGGTGGTCGGGGAGCGCCACGGGACGCTGACCGACGCTCGCTACTCGCTCCGCAGCGCCGAGACAGGATCGATGCGCGTGGCTCGGCGCGCGGGGAGATACGACGACAGCGCGGCGACGCCGGCGAGCAGCACCGCGACCCAGGCAAAGGTCACCGGATCGTCGGGCGCCACGCCGAAGAGCAGCGCTTTCATGAGTCGTGTGAGCAGGAGCGCTCCCACGACGCCGGTCGCGATACCGATCCCCGCCAGCGCGAGGCCGCGTTTGACGACCATCGAGCGCACGTCGCGCGGCTGTGCGCCGAGCGCCATGCGGATGCCGAACTCGTGCCGACGCTGCTCGACCGTGTATGCGCCTACGCCGTAAATCCCGATCATCGCGAGCACGAGGCCAATGCCGCCGAACAGCCCGAACAGTACGGTGCTCAACCGTGTCGTGCCGAGGGCGGCGCTCGCCAGCTCGGTCATCGGCCGGAGCTGCGCGATCGGCTGATCGGGATCGATGGCGCGAATGGCGTCGCGCAACGGGCGCGCGACGGAGAGCGGATCGCCGGTGGTGCGCACCACCATCGTCATGCCGCTATAGGGGAACTGCTCGAGCGGGCGATAGATCTCCATGAACGGTTCGGTGCGCGGGCCGTCGTCGTGCACGTCGCCCGCCACGCCGACGATCCGTACCGTGTACCACTGATCCCACTCGTAGCGCAGCTCGTGCCCCACCGCGCTCTCGTTCGGCCAGAAGGTGCGGGCGAGTGTGTGGCTCACCACCGCCACCTGCGGCGCGCCGCGGCGGTCGCTCGGCTCGAGCGCACGGCCGGCCTCGATCGGGATCCCCATCGCGCGGAAGTAGCCCGGCGTCACCGCGCGGAAGTCGCCACTCGGCTCCTGGCCCCGCGGCGGCGCGGGCTGGCCCACCACCGTGAACGCGCTGGTCGACCGTTGCCCGCTGAGCGGCAGGTAGCTGATCTCGCCCACGACGCGCACGCCAGGGAGCGCGGCCACCCGCGCCTGCGCTTCCTCGAAGAACTGCACCGCCGCCGTGTCGCTGTTGTACTTCCGGCTCTGCAGTGCGATTTCGGCGGTGAGCACGTGCGAGGGCTCGAAGCCGAGCGGCACCTGGCTGAGGTCGATGAAGCTGCGCACCATGAGCCCCGTGCCGGCGAGCAGCATGACGGCGAGGGAGATCTCCGCCGCGACGAGCGCGGCGCGTAGCCGCCCGCTGTGCCGCGAGTCTGCGCCGCCGCTGCGCCCACCCTCCTTGAGCGCATCCTGCGCATCACCGCGGACAGCCTGCAGGGCGGGGGCGAGACCGAAGGCGATACCGGCGAGGAGTGCCACGCCGACGCCGAACAGCAGCACACGGGCGTTCACGCCCACATCGGTCACGGAGGCGACGGAGAACTGCGGCGGGACGAGGGCGATGAGCATCCGCGTCCCGACGAATGCGGCGGCGATGCCCAACGTCGCACCGATCATGGCGAGCAGCACGCTCTCCGTGAGCAGTTGCCGCACGATGCGACGCGGTGATGCGCCGAGGGCGATGCGCACCGCGATCTCGCGTCGGCGGTCAGCCGCTCGGGCGAGCAGGAGGTTGGCGACGTTGGCGCAGGCGATGAGCAGCAGGCAACCGACGGCGGCGAACAGCACGAGGAGCGGCGTACGCGAGTCGCCCACCAGATCCTCGTGCAGCGGAGCGGCGAGCGCCGTCCAGTTCGCATCGAGCTGCGGCACCTCGACGGCGCGGCGCCGGGCGATGGTTTTCATCTCGCGGTCCGCCTGATCCACCGTGACGCCGGGCTGGAGTTGCGCCAGGACGCGGAGGTACCGGCCGGGGAAGGTGCGCGCATCCGGCCCGAAGGCGATCGGCGTCCACAGCGCGACCGGCTCGAAGAAGCTGAAGTCCTGCGGCAGCACGCCGACGATGGTCGCATCCGTGTCGTTGATGCGCACCGTGCGCCCCACGACGTTCCGGCTGCCGCCGAAGTACTGCTTCCAGAAGCTGTACGAGAGCACCACGACGTGCGGCGCTCCCGGCTGGTCCTCCGACTCGGTGAACACCCGGCCGAGCAGCGGACGGGCACCGAGCATGGGGAGCAGACTCGCGTTGGCGAGCCGCGCCTGCACCGACGCCGGCTCGCTCCCTGCGCCGATGACGGTGAACCGCGTCGTCACGAAGGCCGCCATCGACGCGAAGCTGTGCGTCTGATCGCGCCAGGCGAGGAAGTTGGCTGGACCGACGGAGTTGTGGTCCATCCCCTTCGTGAGGTTGTGCTCCCAGAGCATCACCAGCCGATCGGCGTTCGGGTACGGCAGCTGGCGCAGCAGCACGGCATCGACCACGGAGAACATCGCCGTCGTCGCCCCGATGCCGAGGACCAGGGTGCAGATCGCGGCCGCCGTGAATACCCGGGCATGGAGCAGCGAGCGGACACCGTAGCGCACGTCCTGTATCAGCTCATCGAGCAGGCGGCCGCGGTACTCGTCGCGCGCCGCCTCGCGATAGCGCTCGCGCCCGCCGAAGGCGACGAGCGCACGGCGTCGCGCTTCCACCGGGTCGACGCCAGCACGCAGCAGCGTCTCCGTCTGCATATCGAGGTGGAAACGCATCTCGTCGCTGAGCCGAGCCTCGCGCTCGGTGCGGTGGGCGAAGCCGGCGAGGCGCGCCAGAGCATCGCGCAAGGCATGCAAGAGCCGCATGGCTGGATCTCTCCGCGTTCAGGTGGACGAGGGTTGCAGGATCAACTCAATGGCGCGAGCCATTCGCGTCCAGTTCGCGCGCTCCTCGGCCACGGCGATCTCCTTTCGTTGATCGAAAGGACTATAGGGCTTCTCCTTTCGACCGTCAAGGGGAGGGCGCGTCCACCACGAGCCTCACGGCTCGAGACGCCAGAAATCGGCGGTCAGCCCGACGTCGCGGAAGGTGGCCTGCATCTCCGCCGTGGAGCGGCGTCGCCACCCGGGCGCGAGGCGGTCATGGTACCAGCGCTGGGCGAGCGCCCACAGCATAGGCAGCGGAACGACCGCGCCGACTTGGCGTCCCTGAGATGCCGCCCACCGAGCCACATGCTCTTCCGACCGGAAGAGTCGAATGGTCGCTCACGTGTAGCCGATGTCATCCCACCAGTGCGCGGCCGGCACGGCGAAGTGCGCGACGCCTTCGCTTGACTGCAGAGCGCCATTCCGCACCCCGAGCGTGAGCGGCGCACCGCAGTCCGGACACTCGGTTGTGATGGCGATGTCACACTCCGTCGCGGCGGCGATACCGAGTGCATCCCAGGCGCAGTTGGCCCACCACGCGCGGTCACCTGACCGCACGCGGAATGCGGTGGGCACGGCAGAGAACGGCATGGCCATCCGGACATCGCCTGCGTCATCCAGTACGAGCACGTGCGCTGCTGCGAGCCGCGCCATGCTCGTCGCGACGGCGTTCGCCGCGAGGCCCGTGGCATGGGCCAACTCGGCCCGCGTAGGTGCGACTCCACGCTCGACCAACGTCTCGTAGATCGCCACTCGGATGATGGCGTCGACTCCTGCGGCGTCATGCTCGGACATGTGATTCTCCACGCGGCGAAAGATATCGCGGATTACCGCGTGTAGCTCGATATCGTTCCATCCCTCTCGAAGGACAAGTCATCATTGGTCGACGGTGAATCTCGGCGCTTCCTGGCAGCGCACAGCCGAGCGCCCCGCTCGCGTCTTGACGTTCGCGACCTCTCGATGCATCTTCTCCCCTAACCTGGTGGAGGAAGCGATGGCGCGCGACACGAATGACCTTCTCTACGGCACGCTCGACCTCCTGGTCCTCAAGGCCGTGTCGTGGGCGCCGATGCACGGCTACGGCATCAGTACGTGGATCGAGCAGCGCACCGGACACGAGCTCGCGATCGTGGACTCCGCGCTCTACAAGGCGCTGCACCGCCTCGAGGACAGCGGCGCGATCGCCACCGAGTGGGGCGTGTCCGACAATAACCGGCGCGCGAAGTACTACTCGCTCACCGCGCGCGGCCGGCAGATGCTGCGCGCCGAGCTGGCGACGTGGAAGCGCTTCGTCACTGCCGTCGGCAACGTTCTCGAAACCGCGTGAGCCCCGATGTCACTCTTCTCATCGAAGCTCCCGACCGGCGCGCGACGGCTCTTCCGCCTTCCGCTGAGCCGTGCGCGACTTCTCCGCGACATGGATGAGGAAGTGCAGTTCCACGTCGCGATGCGGATCGCCGAGTTGCGTGAGCGCGGGATGAGCGAGGCGGAGGCACAGGCGGAAGCGCTCCGCCGCTTCGGCGACACCGACGAGTTCCGCGCCTACGCCCAGCAGCGCGCGGCGCGGCAGGCGCACCGGCTCGGCGCGGCCGAATGGCTCCGAGAGGTGACGCGGGACATTCGCTTTGCGGGCCGACAATTTCGGAAGAGTCCTGGCTTCACGATGCTCGCCGTCCTCACACTGGCGCTCGCGATCGGCGCCAGTACAGCCGCCTTCAGCCTCGTGAATGGCGTGCTCCTCAAGCCACTCGGCTTCGAGCGGCCGGACCGTCTCGTGTATCTACATGGGACCGGTCCGCAGGGAGCAGCTACGATGATCTCGCCACAGGATCTGATCGACTTCCGCAACCAGACGCACAGCTTCGCGAGCATCGTCGCCGTCCAGAGTAGGCAGAACCTCAACCTGCTCCGCCCCAACGGTCCCCCACTGCGCGTCAACGCAGCAAGGGTGGGCGCCGAGTTCTTTTCCCTGCTGGGCACGCGCGCACAACTCGGGCGAACCTTTGCACCCGGGGAAGATGCGAGGACAGCGACCAAGGTCGTCGTCCTTTCCGACGGCGCATGGAGACACTATTTCGGAGCTGATCCGGGGATCGTGGGCGCCCAAGTCACACTCGACGGCAATCCCTACGTCGTCGTCGGTGTGGCGCCGCCTCGGTTCAACTTTCCCGACAACGCCGAGCTGTGGTACCCCGCGGTGTGGGAAGACTGGGAGGTAGGCGACGTCGGCCGCGGTAATCACTCGATAGATGCGATCGCCAGGCTGCGCGACGGCGCAACGCTCGAGAGCGCACAGCACGATCTGAGCTCGGTCGCGACGCGCATCGCCCAGGCGTTTCCCAAGGACGATGCCGGAGTCGGCGTGGCGGCGGTCCCGCTTCGGCAACTGATCGTGGGCGAGGTCGAGGCGCCGCTGTGGACAATGCTGGGCGCGGTGATGTTCGTGCTGTTGATCGCCTGCGCAAACGTGGCCAACCTGCTGCTCGTTCGGGCCGCCTCGCGCGCCCCCGAAATGGCCGTGCGAACCGCCCTGGGTGCAGGCCGGCATCAGATCCTCCGCCAGTCACTTGCCGAGAGCATGCTCATCGCTCTGGGCGGGGCGGTGCTCGGCATGCTGCTGGCTGTGCTCGTCGTGCATGTGCTCACAGCAGGGGGAACGCTCGCGCTACCCCGCACGCAGGATGTGCGCGTCGACGCCCGCGTACTGGCATTTTCGGCCGCGCTCGCCGTCGCCACAGGGTTCGCTCTCGGGCTCGCGCCCGCGATACGTGTCTCCGGCTGGGACGTCATGCGCACGCTTCGCGCGGGCAGCATTCGAACGACCTCTGGACGTGAGCGCGCCCGATCCGCTCTCGTATTCATGGAGCTCGCGCTCGGCACGGTGTTGCTGGTGGGGGCCGGGCTTCTGATCCGCAGCTTCCAGCGCCTGACCGACGTGGATCCGGGCTTCAAGGCAGATCACCTCGTGGTGTTCGATGTCGCCCTGAGCACCAACAAGTACGAATACGACGCTCCGGTGAATCGGTTCGCCGATCGTGTCCAAGCGGGGCTGGCGGCACTGCCAGGTGTGCAGAGCGTGGCGGTGGCGGCCAGCCGCCCGTTCGACCCGGATCAGTTTGGCCCCCATTCGTGGTTCACTATCGATGGCACGCCGCGGCCCGCACCGGGCACCGAGCCCAAGTCCCGGCTCGATCCGGTCTCCCCTGATTTCTTCTCCACCATGGGGATGTCGCTCGTGCGCGGCCGCACCTTTACGGAGGACGAGAACCAGCGCGACGCTGTCCCGGTGGTCGTCATCAACCAAGCGCTGGCCGCCCGCTACTTCCCTGGGCAGAACCCGATCGGGAAGCACGTGACGTTCGGCTTCTGGCACAACGACACCGCTGCGCACCCCCGCGGAGAGATCATCGGCATCGTGCGCGATGCGTATTACTCATCTCTTCGGAGCAAACCCGAGCCGGCGACATACCTCCCGTACCGCAGGCTTCCGCTCGGCACGACCTTCCTCCTTCGCACGGCGGTGCCACCAGCGGGGCTGGAGCAGCAGATCCGTCGCATCGTCGCATCTGTCGATCCAGACGTGCCGATGTACGAGCTGGGTACCATGAATGCAGCTGTGGCTGAGTCGGTGTCGCAGTCACGGTTGTACACGCTGCTGCTCACGGCGTTTTCCGCCATCGCGCTGCTGCTCGCCACGCTTGGAGTGTACGGCGTCGTCTCCTACGCCGTCAATCAGCAGACGCGGGAGTTCGGGATTCGCATCGCGCTCGGTGCGAGCCCGCACGATGTCATGAACCTCGTGCTGAGGCGTGGCGCATCGCTCATCCTGCCGGGCCTGGCTGCCGGCATTGTGGGCGCACTGGTCCTCACGCGCGTGATTCGCGGTCTCCTGTTCGAAATCGAGCCACTGGATCCGCCAACGCTTGTGTTCGTGTGCCTCGTGTTCGCCGCCGTCGGAGCGGTCGCGTCCTGGCTCCCCGCGCGTCGAGCGGCGCGTGTGGACCCCAATGTCGCGATGCGCGCGGAGTAAGGATCCGATCCGCGCGCGCAGGCATGTGTCGCGCGCACACTGATCGGGAGCCCCGCGACTGACAGCGCGCTTCGGCCTTTCGCGCGCGAGCGTGGGGCTCGGCGTGATCCGGGCGCTGTGGCATCTGCCGCTCTTCTTCATTCCGGTCGGCGACACCTTCGGTCAGTCGTTCCCGATGTTCCTGCTCGAGGTGACCGCACTCTCCGTCGCGCTCGCGTGGCTCT
>DASSNR010000183.1:0-9119 GCA_035687925.1 Gemmatimonadaceae bacterium
GCATCGCGGGCATCGGCGTGGGCGCACCGCTCGTGAAGGGCGTGTTGCTGTCCGGCGCGGCTGCCGGCGGACAGGACGTGACCGGTGTCATCCTCGCGCCAGCCTACGTCCGTATCGGCAACGACGGGCGGTTCACCGGCATCTCGGCGAGCGCGGTGAACGATGTGAGAGGTGAGCAGCACGGGCTCACGATCGGCATCTTCAACTACGCGCGGAAGCTCTTCGGCGTACAGCTCGGCCTGATCAACTACGCGCGCAACAATCCCGCGCCGTTCAAGGTGCTGCCGCTCCTCAACGTCCACCTGAAGAAGTAGGGCCCCGCACCTGCGCGATTGCCGTGAGCAGTGCCCGCGCCTTGTTCTCCGTCTCCTCCCACTCGCGCTCGGGCACCGAGTCGGCCACGATCCCTGCACCAGCCTGCACGGACGCGACTCCGTCCGCGATGACGCACGTGCGGATCGTGATCGCGAGATCCATCCGGCGATCGCCCGCCGCGATGTAACCGATCGCGCCAGCGTACGCGGCGCGCCGCTCGGGCTCGAGCTCATCGATGATCTGCATCGCGCGCACCTTCGGCGCACCGGTCATCGTGCCGGCGGGGAAGGTGGCCTTGAACGCCTCGATCGCGGACGCATCGGCTGGGAGCATCCCTTCTACCTGGCTCACGATGTGGAGCACGTGGCTGTAGCGCTCCACCACCATGAGATCCGTCACCTCGACCGTGCCGAACTCCGCGATGCGACCGACGTCGTTGCGGCCGAGGTCGACGAGCATCACGTGCTCGGCGCGCTCCTTCTCGTCGGCGAGGAGCTCCTCGGTGAGCCGCGCATCTTCCTCGGCGGTGAGTCCACGCTTTCGCGTGCCGGCAATGGGGCGCACCGTCACCTTCCCGTTCGCGACGCGCACGAGCAGCTCCGGCGAGCTGCCGACCAGCTCCATCCCATCGAGCACGAGATGGTACATGTACGGCGACGGATTGAGCGCACGCAGCGCCCGGTAGAGCGATGCGGGATCGAAGTCGAGCGGGACCTCGATGCGCCGAGCGAGGAGTGCCTGGAAGCAATCGCCCGCGAAGATGTATTCACGAATGCGTTCGACATCGCGCATGAACGCCTCACGCGTGTATCGCGATGTGCCACACACGGGCGGGGCCGAGCGATCGAGATCGAGCGCGGGAAGATGTCCTGGCGCCCGGAGTCGCTGGATCGTTTCGTCGATGTCGCGCTCGGCAGCGTCGTACAGACCGCGGAGATCGGATTCGCTGGCGCCCTCCGGGATCGGCACGCCCACGACCACACGCGCCTGCGCGCGCAGGTTGTCGATGATGACGAGCGCGCGCGTGAAGACGAACAGCGCATCCGGGACGTCGAGGCGCTTCGGCGGTGCGTCCGGCAGTCGCTCAATGAGACGCACGACGTCGTACCCGAAGTAGCCGACCGCACCGCTCCAGAACGCGCCGAGCTCCGGAACGTCCACGGGTTCGTATGCCGCGACGAGCGCGCGCAGATCGGCGAGCGGATCGGCGGGGCGACGCTCGCCGTGCCACCCACGCTCGGGCGTCCAGTCTTCGACCACGCCATCGCGCAGCCGCCACGCCGCGTGCGGCTCCGTCCCCATGAAGGTGTAGCGCGCCCACGTCTCGCCGCCGGCCGGCGCGGACTCGAGCAGGAAGGCGAACGGTCCACGCCGCAGCTTCGCGAATGCGGAAACCGGGGTCTCGGTGTCGAGCAGACAATCCCGCCACACGGGCACGAGCGCGCGTGGACGAGCGAGGGAGGAGAAGGCGGTGAAGGTCATCAGGAGGTAGGCTAGGTTGTGAGCTTTGAGCTCTGAGCTGTGGGCTGTGGGCTATGAGCTTGGCTATGAGCACGGAGATCGAGCACGCCGTTGGCTCATCACCCACTCACAACCCACAGCTCACAGCTCACAGCTCACAGCTCATCGCCCTCCCCGCTTGCTGTCCTTCCGCCCGCTCACGAAATTCCCGAATCATGCTTCGCATCCTCGCGGCGTTGCTCGCCGCGTGTTGTGTCATGGTGGGGCTCGTTGCCGCGCCGACGCCGGCGCTCGCACAGCAGTGGAACGACGCGCGGACGCGCGCACTCGTCGAGCGCGCGACCGAGCGACGCGCTCAGCAGCTCGCCGACACGGCACTCATCGACTACTCGGCCACCGCCCACGGCTACGTCACCTTCCTCGCCCAGCTCGGCGACGCGTCCGGTGAATTCACCGAACCGCCGAAAGTGGTGAAGGCGGATCAGCTCGCGCTGGAAGTCTATTGGCGTGCGCCCAATCTCAGCAAGCAGGTGATCGTCGGCCGGCGCGACACGCTCCTCGCGCCCACCGACATCCGCTACCACCGGGATCACCTGGGAATAGTACAAAACAACTTCCCGAACATCATTCGCCTCGGGGAAGGGGATGAGGTGCGCGATGTCCCGCATCCGCTCTCGCCCGTGGGACTTGCGACCTACGACTTCGCGATCGAGGACTCGCTCGAGTACCAACTCCCCGAGCGCACGATCGAGGTGTACGAGGTGCGCGTGCGGCCGCGCGACCCGCAGGCCGCGCGCGTGGTCGGCGCCGTGTACATCGATCGGAGCACCGCCGATGTCGTCCGCATGATGTTCAGCTTCACGCGCGATGCGTACATCGACAAGCAGCTCGACGATGTGTCGATCGTGCTCGAAAATGCGCTGGTGGAGGGACGCTTCTGGCTGCCGCGGCATCAGGAAATCGAGATCCGGCGCTCGGGAACGTGGCTCGACTTCCCCGCGCGTGGCATCATCCGTGGCCGGTGGGAGATCTGCTGCTACAAGGTGAACACCGGGATGCCGCCGGGGATGTTCGCGGGCCCGGAGATCGTGCAGCTGCCGCCCCAGGATCTCGCGCGGTACCCATGGCAGGGGCGCGTGCTCGACTCGCTCCCGCTCGATGTCCGCAAGGTGACGGCGGCCGACGTCGCACGCGTGCAGGAGCAGGCGCGCGAGTTGGTGCAGGCTGCCGTGCTGCAGAAGACGACGGGCGCGTCGCTCTCCGCGCGCCACATCTCCGATTTCGTGCGCGTGAATCGTGTGGAGGGGCTCGCCCTCGGTGGCGGCGCGACGGTCCGCTTCGGCGCGGGGCGGAGCGTCGGCCTCCAGGGTCGATGGGGCTTCGCGGACCACGAAGCGAAGGGGCGCGTCTCGTTCAACTTTCAGCGAGCTGGCGCGGGATCCGTGCATCTCTTCGCCGAGCGCAGCTACCGCGACGCGCGCGATCTCGAGGAGACGTCGCTCGTGCGCAACAGCCTCGCCGCGCAGGAGTACGGCAGCGATTACACCGAGCCGTACGACGTGCGCGCGGCCGGCGTCGGTGTCGAGCTCGGTCGACGCTTTGGATTCCGCTGGCGCGTCACGGGGAGCTACGAGACGCAGGATGCCCTCAGCGTGAACGCGACACCCGCCACTCGCACGTACGCACCGACGATTCCGGCGTGGTCCATTCGCGAGCAGCGACTCTCGCTCGCCTTCGAGCGTCCGACGTCGCTCTCCATTTTCGGTACGGAGCTCCGCCTCACGGGCGAGGTGCGCGGCGGATTCTTCCAGGGGCGCGACACGCCGATCACCGGCAGCGCGCCGCACTTCGGCCGAGCGTTTGTCGCTGCCGACGTCGAGCGCCCATTCGGCGATCAACGTCTCGTGCTCCGCACCGCGCTCGGCGCGGTCGGCGGCTCGCCCGCGGTACCACCGCAGGAGTACATTTTCCTCGGCGGGCCGACGACCGGACCCGGCTACAATGATCACGAGTTCGCGGCGCGGCTGGCTGCGAGCCAGCGCATCGAGTGGCACGTCACCGTGCCGTTCATTGGAATTCCGCTCGGTCGTTTCGGGCGCGCACCTGCGTCAGCAACGCTCGCGCCGTTCGTGAATACGATCTACGTGTCACGCGCGGCGGCATTCCGCGTCCCGCGTACCGGGTGGTATCCGTCGGTCGGCGTGGGGGCGCTCATCTTCTTCAACCTGCTCCGCATCGACGTCGCGCGCGGACTCCGCGATGGAGGGTGGACCGTGTCGGCCGACATCTCGAGAGACATGTGGGGGATACTGTGAGAATGTCGTCAGCTCTCAGTCGTCAGTCGTCAGCCAGCAGTCGACAGTACCGGAGTCGTCAGCCGGCGGTCGTCAGCCGGCGGTCGTCAGCACGCGCTGGAGCGTCCGGCGGCCGTCACCGACGACCGACGACCGACGACTGACGACCGCCCCTATGTCCTCCGCCAAAGTCGCCAGCGTCGATGTCTACCTGCTTCACGGATCTCCGGGCGCGTGGGAGATCCTGCTTCTGCAGCGCGCCGAGGGGACGCGGTGCACCGGCGCGTGGGAAGTCGTGCACGGACACATCGAGGAGGGTGAGACGCCCGCACAGGCGGCCGTGCGCGAGGTGCGCGAGGAGACGGGGCTCGAGATCGCGCGGCTCTACAACGTGACCGTTCAGCCGTTCTACCTGCACACCATCGACACCGTGATGCTCGCCGTCGTCTTCGCCGCGTTCGTGAACGACGCCGATGTCACGCTCGGCCCCGAGCACGCACGCGCCGAGTGGCTTCCTGTCACCGACGCGATGGCGCGCGTCGCCTGGCCGCGCTCGCGCGCCGTCATGAACGACATTCTCGCGCTGCTCGGCAGTGGCGACGCGGGTCCCGTCGAAGACGTGCTTCGCGTGCTCTGACGCTCTGCACACATCCTCATCACGCATGATCCCACGTCTGTCACCACGCGGCCGGCTCGTCACGCTGCTCGGCATCTTCGTGCTGCTGCTCTTCATCGAGCTCCCGGGCTCGTGGCTCGCCGAACCCGATGAAGCGCGCTACGCGGAGATTCCGCGCGAGATGCTCGCGTCGCACGACTTCGTGACGCCGCATCTCGACGGCCTGCGCTACTTCGAGAAGCCGCCGCTGCTGTACTGGGCGAATGCCGCATCGATGCGCGTGCTCGGCACGACGGCGTTCGCGGCGCGATTGCCGACCAGGCTGGCCGCCGTCGGGACCGCCGCGATTCTCGTCGTCGGACTCGAGAGCGCCGCGCTGCCAGGGTGGGGGCTCTGGGCCGCGCTCATCTTCCTTTCCGCACCGCTCTCGTTCGTGCTCGGGCGATACAACGTCACGGACGGCGTGCTCACGTTCGGGATGACGCTTGCCTTCTTCGCGCTCCGTGGATTTCTCTCGCGCCGAGAGGAAGGCCGTTCAGCGCACGGCGCGCTCGCGCTGCTCGGACTCGGCGCGGCGCTCGCGATGCTCGCCAAGGGGCTCATCGGGATCGTCTTCCCCGGGCTCGTCTTTCTCATATGGGTCGCGATGCTCGGCCGGTGGAAGCGCATCGGGGAATTCTTCCTGTCGCCCGCGCCGATCGTCTTCCTGCTCGTGACCGCGCCCTGGTTCGTGCTGATGGAGCGCGCCAACCCCGGGTTCTCGAAGTTCTTCTTCATCCACGAGCACTTCCAGCGATTCGCGACGCCGGAGGCTGGGCGCGGCGGTCCCGTCTATTACTTCGTGCTCGCGTTCATCGTGGGCTTCCTTCCGTGGACCGTCGTGTTCGTCCAGTCGCTGCATCCGCTGCGATCAATTCGCCGAGCCTGGCTCGACTCGCACCGCGACGCGCTGTTCTTTGCACTCTGGTTCTTCGTCATCCTCGTTTTCTTCTCCTTCTCGCACTCGAAGCTTCTTCCGTACATCCTCCCCGCGTTTCCTGCGGCGGCTGCGCTGGTGGGGAAGTACATCGCGTGCCGGCGCGATGCGCGCGTGCGCGCACCCCTCACGGTGCACGCGATCCTGATGACGATCGTGATGGTCGGTGGCGTGGCGTACGGCGTCGTTTCCGGCTGGCTCCCGCGCTATCACGCGACTGCGCTCGCGCTCCTCGGTGGTGCGCTGCTCGTGATCGGTGCGTGGTGGGCCGTGCGGCTCGCGCGTTGCTCAGCGCACTTGGCGCTCATGAGCGCGGCGGCCGGATGGGGCGGCTTCTATCTCGCGCTCATCCTCACGCTCCCGCTCGTCTCCGGGGATCTATCGGGGCATCGGCTCGCGATGATCGCCCGCGAAGCGCATCCCCAGCAGATCGTCTCGTACAAGTGGTATCCGCAGATCTTCCCGTGGGTGCTCGAGGCGCCGATCGCCGTCGCCGACTACCGAGGCGAGCTGGGCTCCGCCGGCCAACAGGCGCCGCAAACGCTGTGGAGCGACGACGAATTCTGGCGGCGCTGGAATTCGCCCGAGCATCTGGTGGTCGTGGTGCGCAAGCGGAACCGCGCGGAATTCGATGCGTCGAACCGGGTGCAGGCACACGCACTGGGGGAAAATCAGAAGTATATTGTGCTGTCGAACTTCACCCCCACCTCCTGACCCTCCTCCGGCCGTGCCCCCGCGCGTTCCTCGCGACACCTTTCTGCCCTTCGCCCGCCCGTCGATCGGCCAGGCGGAAATCGACGAGCTGCTCGATTCCATCCAGTCCGGATGGATCACGACAGGGCCGAAGACCGAACGCTTCGCGACGATGTTCGCCGAGTACGTGGGCGGGCGCTTCGCCGTCCCGCTGTCGTCGGCGACGGCGGGGTTGCATGTCGCGCTGCTCGCGCACGGCATCGGGCCAGGCGACGAGGTGATCACGACGCCGATGACGTTCGCCGCGACGGCGAACCTCATCGTACTCGTCGGTGCGACGCCGGTGCTCGCGGACATTGATCGGTGCACGCTGCAGATTCGCGTCGAGGAGATCGCGCGCAAGATCACGCCGAAGACGCGCGCGATCATCCCCGTGCACTACGTGGGGCAGCCCGTCGATCTCGATCCGATCCTCGAACTGGCCGCGCAGCACGGTCTCGTCGTAATCGAGGACGCCGCGCACGCGGCCGGGACGGAGTACAAGGGACGCCGCATCGGCTCCTTCCCTACGACATCGGTGTTCTCCTTCCACCCGAACAAGAACATCACGACGGGCGAAGGCGGAATGCTCGTCACGCCCGATGAGCGCATCTTCGAGCGCGCCTCGCTGCTCAAGTTCCACGGCATGGATCGCAACGCGTGGAAGCGGTTCAGCAAGACGGGCTCTCCCCGCTACGACATCGCGCTCCCGGGCTACAAGTACAACATGATGGACATCCAGGCGGCGATCGGGTTGCATCAGCTGCCGAGGCTCGACGGATTCATCGAGACGCGCACTCGGCTCGCCGCGGCGTACGACGACGCGTTCCGCGATCTCTCCGGGCTCATCCTTCCGCAGCGCGTGCCGTATCCGTCGCGCCACGCGTGGCATCTGTACACGCCGCTCGTCGACATCGACGTGCTGACGATCGATCGCGATCGATTCATGCACGAGCTCAAGGAGCGCAACATCGGCTCCGGGCTCCACTACACCGCGTTGCACGAGTTCTCCTACTACGCGAACACCTTCGGGTGGAAGCCCGAGAATTTCCCCGAGGCACACTTCGTCTCCGAGCGCATCGTGTCGCTCCCGCTCTTCCCGGCGATGACCGACGACGACCAGTGCGACGTGATCGACGCGGTGCGCGACGTGTGCAGGACCTTCGCGCGATGACGATGCAGGCGCAGGGCAAGGTCTCGATCGTGATCCCCGTGTACAACGAGGAGGCGAATCTCCCACGCCTCCTCCCGCGACTGCTGCCCGTGCTCGACGCGCTCGACCGTCCATCCGAGGTCATTCTCGTGGACGACGGGAGCCGCGACCGCTCGCTCGAGATCCTGAAGCAGTTCGCCGAGCACTACCCGCAGCGCATCCGCGTGGTGGAGCTCTCGCGCAACTTCGGCCAGCACCCGGCGATTCTCGCCGGCTTCACCTACGTGACGGGCGACGTCATCGTCACGCTCGATGCGGATCTGCAGAACCCACCGGAGGAGATCCCCAAGCTCCTCGCGCTCACCGACCAGGGGTACGATGCCGTGGGCGGCATCCGCATGCGCCGGAAGGACACCATCTTCCGCCGCCTCGCGTCGTGGACCGTGAGCCGCGTGACGACGCGCATCACCGGCATCCGCCTCACCGACTACGGGTGCATGCTGCGCGCGTACTCGCGCGAGGTGGTGGATCTCATCAACAAGTGCGAGGAGAACGCGACGTTCATCCCCGCGCTGGCGCAGACCTTCTCGCGCCGTCCCGCCGAGGTCCCGGTTGCGCACGCGGCCCGCAGCGCCGGCGAATCGAAGTACTCGCTGTATCGGCTCTTCCGCCTGAACTTCGATCTCATGACCGGCTTTTCGGTCGTGCCGCTGCAGCTCTTCACGCTCTTCGGCTTCGTCGTGGCGAGCGGCGGATTTCTGTTCGGCGTCTACCTGCTCGTGCGCCGCTACCTGTTGCTTCGGCAATCCGAGGCCGACGGTGTGTTCACGCTATTCGCGCTCGCGTTCCTCGTCATGGGCGTGCTCATGGCGGGGCTCGGGATCGTGGGCGAGTACATCGGGCGCATCTATCACGAGGTGCGCGGCCGCCCGCGGTACCTCGTGCGCCACGTGTACGGCGGGCAGGAGACGCCGGCGATCTCGCTCCGAGGCGAGGGCGTGGAAGCCAGCCGCCAGCGGCGATGACGCGACCGCGCATCATCGTCTTCGCCTACTCGGATGTGGGTCACGCGTGCCTCGCGCATCTGCTCGATCGCGATGCCAACGTCGTCGCCGTCTACACGCATGCGGATGCGCCTGGCGAGAGGATCTGGTTCCCATCGGTTGGCCAGCTCGCGCACGAGCACGGCATTCCCGTGTTCATCGACCGTGACCTCACGGACGACGTCGAGGCGCGAGCGCTCGAGCAGCTCGCACCCGATCTTCTCTTCTCGTTCTATTACCGCCACCTGCTCCCGTCGCGCCTGCTCGCGACTCCCCAACTCGGCGCGTACAACATGCACGGCTCGCTCCTCCCCAAGTATCGCGGCCGCGCACCGGTGAACTGGGCCGTGCTGCACGGCGAAACGGAGACGGGCGCCACACTGCACGTCATGACGCCCAAGCCCGACGCGGGCGACATCGTGGACGCGGAGCGCGTGCCGATTGGCGAGAACGACACGGCGGCCGAGGTGCAGCAGCGCGTCACCCGCGCCGCGGTGCAGGTGCTCGCCCGCCAGCTCGACGCGCTCGA
>DASSNR010000191.1:0-4411 GCA_035687925.1 Gemmatimonadaceae bacterium
CCACGGAAAGGCGCGGGACTCCAAGCCCGAGAAGCTTTTTTGGGGGATAAGGCGAGGCTCGATGCGCCGGAGCGAGCCATTTCAGCCCAGGGAGGTCAGCTCCGGCTCGGGAGCGCACAGTGGCGCTCGAGGCTCGCCTTATCCCCCCAAAAAAACATTGGCGCCGGCGCACCGTCGCTCTCGGCCCGTCGGGTTCGATCCGCGTTTATCCGCGTCATCCGCGGCTGCCGTTGTAGTTGCAGTTGTCGTTGCCGTATCCGCGGCCATCCGCGCCAATCCGCGGTTCCCTCTTGTTGTCATCCGCGGCTCTCCGTGGTCCGATCCGCGGCGGTCTAGGGACGGAAGAGATCCCGGATCATTGCGATCGCCTTGAACGGGCGGACCATCATCAGCGGTACGAGTAGTCCCGCGGTCATGACCTTGCGCGTTACGCTCTCGTCGCGCATGCGATCGATCCAGGTGCGCTGCGTGCGGCCGGGAAGGCCGAGGCCGGCGGTGTACATCGCGCTCAGTCGGGTGATGCGGGCTTCGTCTTCGGCGCGCTCGGCGTCGGTGGCCGAGGGACGGTGGCCGCAGTAGAGGCAGCGGGGGGATTCCTCCGCCATCTGTCGTTTGCACTTGGGACAGCTTATCATCGCCATCGCATGCTCCGCGCGAGTCCGTGGGTCGCGTGTCGGTACGGCGCGGCGGTCGATCGTGGGTGAACGCGTCGCCCGCCGTGCGTCACGTGGTTGACGACCGGCGGGCGCGACAGTTTCTGAAGGACGCCTCATACTCAGTGATTCGAATGCCTGACACCCTCCTCGATATCGAAACACCCGTGCCTGTGGTGGACCTCGGGCGGCTCGAGCGCAACCTCGACCGCATGGCGGCGTACACGAGCGAGCACGGGCTCGCGCTGCGCCCGCACATCAAGACGCACAAGTCGCCGCGCATCGGCGGGGCGCAGATGGCGCGCGGGGCGGCAGGGCTCACGTGCGCGACGCCGCGCGAAGCGGAAGTCATGAGTGCGGTGTGCGACGATCTGCTCCTCGCATATCCGCCGATCGGCGCGCGCAAGCTCGATCGTCTCATGGCGCTCCCCGAGCACGTGCGGCTCACCGTCGCGCTCGATTCGGCGTTCGCGATCGAGGGGTTGGCGGCAGCGGCTGCGAAGCGTGCGCGACCGGTCGACGTATACGTCGAGCTGGACATGGGGATGCATCGCGTCGGCGTGCCGTCAGTCGCCGAGGCGGTCGCACTCGCGAAGCTCGTGATGCAGCGCGCGCCGCTCGCGTACGCGGGGATCGCGTTCTATCCGGGACACATTCGCGGCGCCGTGCACGAGCAGGACGCGATGCTCGAGCAGCTCGACGCACAGCTCTCGGCCGCGGTGTCGGAGCTGGAGCGCGCCGGCGTGCGGCCGCGCGTCGTGAGCGGTGGGTCGACACCAACGGCGTGGCGCTCGCACGAACTGTCCGCAGTGACGGAGGTGCGTCCGGGCACCTACGTCTACAACGACCGCACGACGGCCGAGCTGGGCGCGTGCGCGTGGGACGACTGTGCGCTGACGGTGCTCGCGACGGTCGTGAGCACCGCCGTACCCAACCAGGCGGTGATCGACGCGGGCACCAAGGCGCTCGGACGCGAGCCCGCGCGCGGCGTCGCCGCCGAGGGGTTCGGCGTCCTCCTCGAGCATCCGGAAGTGCCCGTCGCCCGCATGTCCGAGGAGCACGGCATCCTCGACCTCACCCGCTCGTCGTGGATACCCGCAGTCGGCGAACGCGTCCGCGTCATCCCCAACCACGTGTGCATCGTCGTGCACCTCAACGACGTCATCTACGGCGTGCGCGGGGGGACGGTGGAAGTGCGGTGGGGGGTGGAAGCGAGGGGACGGTAGAGCTGTGAGCTCTGAGCTATGAGCCGTGGGTTGTGAGTGGGCTGTGAGCCAGAGGCGTGCTCGATCTCCGTACTCACAACCAAACTCATCACCCAAAGCTCAGAGCTCACAGCTCATAGCTCAAAGCTCACGACCCACTTTTCTTCCCCCGCTTCCCACCCCTCTCCTTCATCGTCTTCACGTTCGCGTCGAGCTGCTGCTGTTGCTGCGGGGTGAGGACCGCACGGATGTCGGCGAGCTGCTGCTTGCGCAGCGACATGAGCTGGTCGCGGGTGCCCTGCGTCTGCTTCCAGGCAGCGGCGGCGGTGGTGGTGTCGCCGCGTTGGCGGTGGGCGCGCGCCTGCTTCATCGCGGGGCGGAGCGAATCCATGAGCGGCTTCATCTTCGCGGCGTACGCGTGATTGATCGAGTCGACGGTGGTGCGCTCCGCGGACGTCAACGTGATCCCCTCGAAGAGACGCTGCGACATCGCGCGCGCGCCGCGGCGAGCGCGATGATGCTGACCCGACTGCGCCGTGGTGTCTGGAGTGGTGAGTGCGGGCGCCTGCGCGGCCGCGACCGACGCGGCGCCGGCTGCGACCGCGATGGTGAGCGCAATGGTGCGAACAACGGACATACGACAACCTCCTGCGAGACAGGCGATGGACTCCCTGCAGCCCATCGCTGCACCCATAGACGCTGGCGCCCCCCGATCGTTAAGGCGCGAGCAGCGCGTGCTCAGGCGCGCTCGCACGGTGCTGACCGTCGTCCGAGCGATGCGGGGGATCGTCGAGTGAGCGAGCCGGCGCTTACGTCGCGTCCTCGGCCAGCGCGCGCAGCACGGTCCGATCGAGTCGATGGCCGCCGTCGAACATCATGCGCGCACACGGCACGCCCGCGCGCTCGATGCGTGCGGTTTCCGCATCGAGCATCGCCGGCGCGATGTACTCGTCGCGAGATCCCGCGACGAGCGTGAGCTGCATGCGCGCAAGACGCGGTCCATGTATCGCGAGATCGAGGTCCGGCGGGAGCAGCCCACCCCACAACACCAGCCGATCGACACGCATCGACGTGCGCACAGCCCATCGCGCGGCGGTCGCTGCACCCTGCGAGAAGCCGAGCACGACGCACTCGGATGGATCGTGCGCGAGCTGCGCGCGCACCTCGGCGATTACCGCATCGAGGTAGTGCGCTTGATCATCGATCTCGTGGAGTCGGTCCTCACGCGTCATCCAGCTCGCGCCCACGCGAGCAGTGGCGTGCGTCCCGCTGCTCGAGGCGTCGAGGTAGAAACGCGACAGCGCCTCGGGTGCGACGATGCACCGGCGTGCATCGACGAGCGTGTTGAAATACGTGATGAAGCGCGATGCGAGCTGGCTGTAGCCGTGACACACGAGCCAGAGCTGCTCGACCGCTGCGTCCGCGCGCCCGAGCGTGTAGTAGCGCGCGGTGCGTGGGATGACGATGTGATGCTCGAGCGGGTCGAGGCGGTCGCGCGAATGGGCGTGCTCGCGCGCGTCGCGCTGTTCGGGCGACGCGCCGTGCACACGTCCGTCACTTTCGTCCGTCACGTCAACGATCTCGCGACCGCTTCTCGACGAGGAACGCGTCTTGAAGCGCCACCGGCGCGTTTCGGGGTGGTCATGTTAGTGATCACTGAGCGTTTCATGTGTCAAGGAGAGTTGTATGGCGTGGGACAACGAATTCGACGACCGCTGGTCCGCTAACCGGTCGAACCGCGACGCGTGGGGGATGGGCAACTACGGCGGCCAGGGAAACTTCGGCTACGGCCAAGGGAATTACGGCGGCGGCTACGGTCCGAGCAACTACGGCGGTGGCAACTATGGCGCCGGGTACTTCGGAGCGGCCGGCGGTCCGGGGCTCTATGGTGGCGGATACGGTGGGAACTTCGGCGCGCGGTCCGGTGCCGGCGGCTACGGCGCGTACGGTGGATCCGGCCCTGGGAACGTCGGGCAGGAGAACTTTGGCCAAGGGAATTACGGACAGGGGAGCTTCTTCGGCCAAGGGACCTACGGCCAGGGGAATTTTGGCCAGGGGAATCTTGGTCCAGGGAATTTTGGTCAAGGGAACTACGGACGGGGGAACTACGGGCAAGGGTACTACGGTCAAGGGAACTATGGGCAAGGCAATTACGGCCAAGGGAACTACTACGGGCAAGGAAATTACGGGCAGCGTGACCTCGGCCAGGGGAACTTCGCGCAGGGCGGCTACGGCCAGGGGATGTACGGGCAGGGAAACTTCGCCGGTCGCGGCCCCAGGAACTACCAGCGCTCCGATCAGCGCATCGAGGAAGACATTAACGATCGTCTCACGTCAGATCCTGTACTCGATGCATCCGACGTGCAGGTCCAGGTGAGGAATGGTGAGGTCACGCTCACCGGCAACGTCGACAGCCGTTGGGCCAAGCGCGAAGCCGAGGACGTCGCGGACTCCGTGTACGGCGTGAGGGATGTCCACAATCAACTCAGCGCCAGCCGGTCGATGAGCGACCGCGAAGCGCCGCGCGCGACAGGGCGTGAATCGCGCTCGAGC
>DASSNR010000193.1:0-9827 GCA_035687925.1 Gemmatimonadaceae bacterium
TGATTGACGCCGTACTTCCGGATCATCTCGAAGCAGGTATCGCGGAAGCGCTTGTAGTACTTGGGCCCTGAGAGCACGAAGCCGCCCGCATTTTCCTCGAACCCTTGCGCGCGACCGGCGGCGAGCCGCTCCTGTCGCGGCTTCCCGTATCCGCCCCACGGAGACATCCACACGCCCGGTGCCGCACCGAAACGCGCAGCCGCTTCGCGCACGCGCGTGAAGCCGTGCGGAAAGCCCGAATTGAAGTGCCAGAGCGTCGTGTGATCGTCCCACCCATCGTCGAACAGGAACGAGCTCAGCGCGACGCGCCGCCTCTCGGCGAGCTCGGTGCCGAACGCCTGGACCACCGCGAGCGCGCCCGCTTCATCGTACGGCGTGAAGTAGCCGAGGTCGTACCACGAGTTGTAGTGCAGGAAGGTGCGATAGGGATGCGCCCGCTCGCGCTCCACGTACTCGAGGAAGTCGCGACGCAACTGCCCGGCGCGCGTCACACCGATCACCGACGATACATCGAACGTCGTCCCCGGGCGAAGCGGGAGCTCGCGCGCGAGCGCGCACTGCACGCGGTCACCCTCGACCGTGCTCTGCGAGAGTGGATGCTCGAAGCCGAAGTACATCGCCCCCGCGACGACCGGGCTTCCCTTGACCGTTCCCGAAACGGCCGCGCCCGGTGCGTTGAGATCGACGAGCACGATCTGCCGAACCGGGAGCTCGCCGTGAAGACTCCTGAGCGTCACCTCCTGCCGCAGGTAGTGCGAGCCGTCGCGCAGAATGCCGCGCCAGGTCGCCTCGACACGATTCGCCGCATCGCGGAGCGTGAGCGTCACGCGCTGTCCGCCGAGCCGCTCGGCCAGGCGCGAGGCGTGGACGTTCTTCTTCAGCGCGTCCGTCCGTGGACCGGCGACGACACGCATGTCGGCAGCGCCGATCGATGTACCGTCAGCGAGCTGCAACGCGAAGGCGTGCTCGGGAAGCGTGAGCGACCTTCCGCTGAGCCGATCGGTCACGCGCACCGCGCGAAATTTTCCGTCCGACACGCGCCACACGCCCTCGATCGCCGGGTTGGCGAGCGTGATCTCATCACCATCGATTCTCACACGAGCGGGCGCGAGTGCCGGAGTGAATCCGACATCGGCGGCATCGAGCAGGCGTGGCAGCCCCGTGGACAGCGCGCCGAGCGCAAGGCCGAACGCCGCGCCGCGCCCCAGAAATTCGCGCCGGCTCACGGCGCTCTCGGCGGGATGCCGAAGCGTGCGATCATCAGACGTCATGTGGATCGATGGCTGGTGAGGGATCGAGGACGAGGGCGGCGGGCAACACCACGGCCCGTGCTATACACTATCGCTTCGTGCATCCTGCTGTGGTGAGGGCGATCGATACGCGGCGTCGTACTCGCGGCCGTGTGCGTCGTCGCTGCCGCTCGGCCGCGGTGTCGATTTCGTCAGTTTGACATGCGCGCGGATCGCGAGCGTCAGGCACGCCACTCCGAACACGAGCAGGCAGAGTCCCCACCACAAGTTGATGTTGACCCCGTTCGCACCGCCGGAGCGCTGATCCGGCGCGACGATGCCGTACACGCCGAGCAGGATACCCAGGAGCGTGAACATCGCGCCGATCGGAAGTCGAACATCGATTCCCATGCGTGCTCCTCTCAGAAGAATCAGGCGAAGATGAGGTTGAGCGCGAGCGTCAGGCTCAGCACAATGATGGCGAGCGTTACCGGCCGCTTGTACCACGGCTCCGCGGCATCATGCTGGCGCGGTGTGAGCGACCAGACGAGTCCGTACAGATCCTCGGTCGGGCGCGGCCGCGTGAGCAGACTCACGATCACGGTCACGACCAGGCACGTCACGAACGCGACGATCGCCGTCCAGAACGTCTGCGCGAGCTCACTGGGATACGTGACGAGGACGCCAAGGTAGCCGCCCTTGATCCCCACCATGGCGCCGGCGGGAAGCGAGAGGCCGTGATGGATCGCCGCAGCCAGGGTGCCACTCGCCAGACCGACGAACGCGCCGTGCCCTGTCGCGCGCCTCCAGAACATTCCTGCGGCAAACGTCGCGAACAGCGGTGCGTTCACGAAGGCAAACACGAGTTGCAGGAAGTCCATGATGTTGTTGAACGACGCCGCCAGATACGCCGCGCCCACGGAGATCACGACACCGAAGACCGTGGCGAAGCGTGCCATGTTCAGGTAGTGCGAGTCCGACTGCCCCGGGCGGATGTAACTCTGATAGATGTCCCAGGTCCACACTGTGTTGAAGGCGGTGACGTTCCCTGCCATCCCCGACATGAACGACGCGAGCAGCGCCGTGAGCCCAAGGCCGAGCATGCCGGCGGGGAAGAAGTGCAGGAGCATCATCGGCGTGGCGAGGTCGTAGTCGAAGACGACGTGGCCCTGCGTGTCGCGCACCACCTGACCAGTGGTCGGATCGATCTTGGGCGGGATGAGTCCCGCGGTGGTGCTCGTTGCCTGCGTCGTGATCGCTGCTGGCGTAGCGGACGCCGGAAGATCGTTCGTTGCCATTGCGACGGCGGGCGCGGCGGAGGCAGCGGAGCGCGCCGTCCCAGCGTTCGCGCCGACCACGAGCGCCAGCATCCCCGGAACGATCACGAGGAACGGGAAGAGCATCTTCGGCACCGCCGCGATGAGCGGCGTGCGGCGTGCCGAGGCCATCGAGTCGGCCGCCATCGCGCGTTGGACGACGAGAAAGTCCGTACACCAGTATCCGAACGACAACACGAAGCCGAGTCCCATGGCGAGCCCGAACCACTCGACGCCGATCGGATTACTCGCCGAGTGACCCATGTATGCCCAGGTGTGCGTGTACGCGCCTGGGGCAAACCCATGAGCGATCGCTACGGAATGCAGCCGCATCTCGAGCCCGTGCCAACCGCCGACGTCGCGAAGCCCGAGAAAGACGAGCGGCGCGAAGCCGAACACGATCAGGAAGAACTGCAATACCTCGTTGTAGATCGCGCTGGTGAGCCCGCCCAGAAACGTGTACGCCAGCACGATCACCGCCGCGATCGTGATGCTGAGGTTGAAGTCCCAGCCGAAGAGGAGCTCCACGAGCTTCCCCATCGCGTAGAGCGAAACGCCGGAGGAGAAGATCGTCATCGCCGCGAACGCGAAGGCGTTGAGCGCGCGCGTCTTCTCATCGAAGCGGAGCTTCAGGTACTCGGGGACGGAGCGAGCGCGTGAGCCATAGTAGAACGGCATCATGAAGATGCCGACGAACACCATCGCGGGGATGGCGCCGATCCAGTAGAAGTGGCTCGTGTCGATTCCGTACTTGGCGCCCGACGCCCCCATCCCGATGACTTCTTGCGCCCCGAGATTGGCCGAGATGAAGGCGAGCCCAGCGATCCACGCGGGAATGGAGCGTCCCGAGAGGAGGAAGTCCTCGCTGGTGCGCATTGTGCGCTTGAGCATCGCCCCGATCCCGAGGACGAATGCGAAATACACGAGCACAATGGCGTCGTCGATCCAGTGCAACTGTGCGACATGAGGCATGGAGCCAATCCTCGCGCGGAGCGGATTGCGGAGAAGGCGTGCGGGGGGTGCGGTCAGAACATAGCGGCCGGTGCGATGTTCGCCAGAGGCAGCGGGGACCGGCAGGCGCACGCGCATGACCCGCACGCGTCTCGCGCTCCTCGGCTCGGTGGCTGCGCTGCTGCTCCTGCGCCGGCGCCGCGACGAGGAGCGCCGCACGGCCGAGCGCATGGCGGCGGCAGCGTTGGAGGCGCTGCTCAACGCCATCGAGGCGAACGATCATGCGACAGGCGAGCATCTGCGCCGGACGGCGGCGTACGCACTCGTGCTCGCGCGTGCGGCGGGCCTGGATACGCGCGCACAGCACAGTGTGGAACGGGTCGCGCTGTTTCACGACATCGGGAAGCTCCATGCCGCCGTCGCCGACATCGTACACGAGCCCACGAGTCTGTCGCCCGAGGAGCGGCAGCTCATTGCAACCCACCCGGCGCGCGGTGCCGAAGTGATGCGTCCCCTGCAGCCGTTCTATCCGGAGCTGCCGGACGGCATCCTGTCACATCACGAGCGATGGGATGGCACCGGCTATCCGCGCCGGCTCAGCGGCACGCACATCTCGCTCACGGCGCGCATCGTCGCCATCGCCGATAGCTTCGACGCGATCACGCACCAGCGGCGCTACCGCCCCGCGGCGTCGCTGCGCACGGCGCTCGAGGCCATCGCGCACGGGCGCGGTACGCAGTTCGATCCATATCTCGTGGATCTCTTTCTCAGTGTACCGGTGCGCCGCGCCGTTCGCCGCACCATGCGCGAGAGCTACCGCGCGCCGGAGCCCGCGCGGCCCAAGCGGCGCGGAGGGCAGGTGGAGGAGTCGATCGTCCCCGACATCATGTTCCGATGGCGTCCCGCAGCGCCCGCGCCGAGCGCTCAGGGTCGGCCGCGCCGAACACGGCGCGGATCACCGCCACGCCGCTCGCCCCCGACGCAATGAGCGGCGCCACGCGCTCGGGCGTGATCCCGCCGATCGCCACGGCGGGGAGCTCGCACGCACGGGCGAGCCGCGCGAACTCGTCGACGCCGATCGCATCGCCCGCATCCGGCTTCGAGCTCGTCGCGTATACGGGGCCGATGCCGACGTAGTCCGCACCACGTGCCCCGGCCACTTCCGCGTCGCACCCGACGGATGCGCCCACGATGAATGCGGGCGGCGTGATGCGACGCACGGCGGCCACCGGCAGATCGTCCGCGCCCACGTGCACGCCCGCCGCGCCGGCGGCGAGCGCGACATCGACGCGATCGTTGACGAGCACCGGGACAGGGAGTGCGTGCACGAGCGCGCGCGCCACTTCCACCTGTGTCCGCGCGTCGGCATCTTTGAGCCGCACCTGGATCATGGTTGCACCACCGCGCGCCGCGGCCCTCGCCCGGGTCACGAGTCCGTCCTGCCCGTCGCGCACATCATCCGTAATGGCTACCAGCTTCAGCACTGTGGGATCAAACACGAGTCACCATCATGGGTGAGCGACACGTGCGCGCGATCCGCGGCGCAACGACCGTTGCGCGCGACGATGCGGAGCTCATCCGTGTCGCGACGCGCGAGCTGCTCGAGCAGATCGTCGCTCGCAACGCGCTCGTTCCCGATGACATCATCAGCGTCGTCTTCACCGTCACCGCCGATCTCACGAGCGAGTTTCCGGCGCACGCGGCGCGCGCGCTGGGCTGGGTCGATGTGCCGCTGCTCTGCACGATGGAAATCCCCGTCCCGGGTTCGCTCCAGCACTGCATTCGCATTCTCCTGCACATCGAAACCGATCGCTCCCGCGACGAGATCGCGCACGTGTACTTGCGAGGAGCGACGGTGTTGCGGCCGGATCTGGTGGAGTGAGCTCAGAGCTCACAGCTCACTTTCTTGCCCTCCGCTCCCTTCGCACCGCGCGCCGCGCCGCCTTGTGCCCGCTGAACGTCGTGCGGAACTCGTGATGGCCGTCAGGGTGCGCGACGAAGAACAGATACGGGACGTGCGCCGGAAAGAGCGCGGCCTCGATGCTCGCGCGGCCGGGTGAGGCGATCGGCCCCGGCGGCAGCCCCGGGTGCTTGTACGTGTTGTACGGCGAGTCCACCTGGAGATCCTTGTACAGCACGCGGTCGTGATGCTCGCCGAGCGCATACTGTACCGTGGGATCGGCCTGCAGCAGCATGTGCTTCCGCAACCGGTTGTGATACACGGCGGAGATCACCGGCCGCTCCTCGGGGAGCTTGGCCTCCTTCTCGATGATCGATGCCAGCGTCACGATGTCGTTGCGGCTCATCGACAGCTTCGTGAGCTGCGCGTTCCACGCCGGCTGCCACACCGCCTCGAAGCGCTCGACCATCGCGCGCACCGCGTCGCGCGCCGGCGTCCCGTACGAGAAGATGTACGTGTCGGGGAAGAGGTAGCCCTCGAGCGTCTCCGTCGGCACGCCCAACTCGGCGCGCAGCGCGCTGTCGCGGACCGCGGCCTGCACCGAGTCCTCGGGCATGCCGAGCGCCTGCGCGAGCAACGGGACGATCTCGCGGAGCGAGTACCCTTCGGGGATCGTGACGCGACGCTCCAACCCCACGCCCTGTCGCAACGCGTGCAGGAGCTCGTCGTATCCCATCCCGTACTGCAGCTGATACGTGCCGGGCTGAATGTCGCGGTCGCGGCCGCGCAGCTTCGCGTAGATGCGAAACAGCTTCGGCCATCGGATGAACCCTTCGCTCGCCAGCGAATCCGCCGCCACGCGGAACGGCACGCCGGGTGGAACGGTCACGCGGCCGATCGGCCCCGGCGGCGTGCGCCCGCACGCGACCATCAGCGCGACGAGCATCGACGCCGCGACGACGCGCGCCCCGCGCGCGCTACGGAGCGAGTCGAAGCGCATACTGCAAGAGGATGGTGGCGGCGAGCGCATCGACGTCGCCCTTCCGCCCGCGTGTCGAGCCGCCCATGTCGCGCACCGCGCGCAACGCCGCGGCCGTCGTGTAGCGCTCGTCCACGAGTGTGACGGGGAGCTGGGTCCGCTTCTCGAGCTCGGTGGCGATGTGCCGCACTTCGGTGGCGCGCGGCGTGTCATCCCCGCGCTCATCGAGCGGCAGTCCGAGCACGAACGCCGTCACCTCGCGCTCCTCGGCGCGCCGCACGATCTCGGCGATCGGCGGACGCTTCCCCGCGCGCCGCGTGATGAACCCCGCCGGCGACGCCACGGTCCGTGTCGGATCGCTCACCGCAAGCCCGATCCGGCGTTCGCCATAGTCGATGGCCATGAGACGGCCGGGATGCGGGATGCGGGATGCGGGATGCGAAACGGCCTCGGGCTCAAGAGCCTTACCCTCGGGAGCTGGTCGCTTCCCGCTTCCCGCATCCCGCATCCCGCGCTGTTCCGCTTCCCGCATCACCCCTGCGCCATGGTTGCGAAGAACTCCTTGTTGTTCTTCGTCCGTTGCATGCGCTGGAGGAGAAACTCGATCGCTTCCGGCGCCGGCATGTCGCCGAGGAAGTTCCGCAGGAGATAGACGCGGTTGAGCTCCTCCTTGTCGAGCAGCAGCTCTTCCTTGCGCGTGCCGGAGCGCTGGATGTCGATCGCGGGGAAGATGCGCCGGTCGGCGATCTTGCGGTCGAGCACGAGCTCCATGTTCCCCGTCCCCTTGAACTCCTCGAAGATCACCTCGTCCATGCGCGAGCCCGTCTCGATGAGCGCGGTCGCGATGATGGTGAGTGAGCCGCCCTCGTCGATGTTGCGCGCGGCACCGAAGAAGCGCTTGGGCTTGTGCAGCGCGTGCGCGTCGACACCGCCGGAGAGAATCTTTCCGGAGTGCGGCACCACGACGTTGTGGGCGCGCGCCAGGCGCGTGATCGAATCCAGCAGGATGACGACATCCTTGCCGTGCTCGACCAGGCGCTTCGCCTTCTCGATCACCATGTCCGCCACCTGGACGTGGCGGTCCGCTGGCTCGTCGAAGGTGGAGCTGATGACTTCCGCGTCCACGTTCTGCTGCATGTCGGTGACCTCCTCCGGCCGTTCATCTATCAGGAGGACGATCAAGGTCACCTCGGGGTGATTTTCGACGATCGCGTTGGCGATCTTCTGCATGAGGATCGTCTTTCCCGCGCGCGGCGGCGCGACGATCAACCCACGCTGCCCCTTCCCGATCGGCGCGATGAGATCGACGACGCGCATGCTGATGTCTTCGGCGGGCGTCTCGAGCCGCAGTCGCTCGTCGGGGTAGCGCGGCCGCAGATTGTCGAATGCGATGCGGTGCTTCGCCTTCTCGGGATCTTCGTTGTTGATGCTCTCCACCTTGAGGAGCGCGAGATACCGCTCGCCTTCCTTCGGTGGGCGCACCTGTCCTGCAACCGTGTCGCCCGTGCGCAGATCGAATCGCTTGATCTGCGACGGCGAGACGTAGATGTCATCGGGACCGTACAGGTAGTTCCAATCCTGACTCCGCAGAAAGCCGTAGCCTTCGGGGAGAATCTCCAGCACGCCTTCGCCCCGGAGCACGATGTCCGAGTCGAGCAGATTCTGCTCGATGCGAAAGATCAGGTCTTGCTTACGCAGCCCTGAGTAGTTGGAGATATTCAGGTCGTCGGCCATTTCCTGCAGCTCGGCCACGGACTTCTGCTTCAGCTCGGCGATATCCACAGCAGTAAGCTCCGGGAGCTACACGCGCTCGCGCGGTGAGATTTTTGCGACGGGGAACCCTACCGCACGCTCATGCTGCGCGGGCCGACAGCGCTGCAGAAAACCGGCTCGGAGGACGGCCAGTGACGCGGAGGGATGGTGAGGATGGTGTGTGACGGACAGCAAGGTAGCGATGCCCAAACGGGTGGTCAAGAGTGACCGAGGTCGGTGTTACACAGTATCTGACGTACTGGCGTAGTGCGTCATTCGGGAACCGCGAGATCGTCGAAGGTCTCGTGGCCAGAGAGCACGACGGACCATCGCGCGTCCTCGCGCAACGACTCGCCGAGTGGGATGGAACCTACTACTGGGAGAATGCACCGGAGGGACGCTGGCTCGTTCTCGTTCGCGAAGCGGGTCCACCGCGTGAACGGTGGTGGCTCCACATCGCGCTCTTCGCGGTCGTACTGATCACGGCATCACTTGGCGGGGCAGCGCTCACCGGTGCGCCCGATTCGTTCTGGGCGCTCCCCACGCCGAGCGTACTCCGCTCGGGACTTCCCTTCGCGCTGCCCCTGTTGGCCATTCTGCTCGCGCACGAATCGGGCCATTACGTGGCCGCGAGACGGTATCGAGTCGATGCGAGTCCGCCGTACTTCATTCCGTTCCTCCCGCAGCTCAACGCCATCGGCACGCTCGGCGCGTTCATTCGCCTGCGCTCCGTCGTGTTCGATCGACGGACGCTGTTCGACATCGGCGTCGCCGGTCCGCTCGCGGGCATCATCGTGGCGATTCCCATGCTGCTCGTCGGGCTCGTTCGCAGCGCAACGTACCCGCTCGAGCCCAACATTCCACTCGCGCATCAGTACGTGCTGCTCTGGGGACAACCACTCTTTCTCGGCGATTCGCTCTTCATGCGCGGCGCGCGCGCACTCGTCGGCGCACACGGCGTGTTGCATCTGAATCCCGTGGCGTTCGCCGGGTGGGTCGGCATCCTCGTGACGATGCTCAACCTCCTCCCGCTCGCGCAGCTCGATGGCGGACACATTGCCTTTGCACTCTTCGGCCGCAGGCAGACGTGGATCGCCCGCGTGTTCTGGGTCGTGCTCGTGCTCATGGGATGGTTCTACTGGCGCGGATGGTGGCTGTGGGCCGTACTCGGGTTGGCGCTCGGTCGCGGCAAGCTCGCGCACCCTCCGCTCGTGGCGGAGGAGCGTTCGCTGGATGCATCACGACGCTGGATTGGCTGGCTCGTGATCGCGCTCTTCGTGCTCACCTTCATGCCGCTACCGATTCCCGTGTAGCGTGTGCGCGATCGCGCTGTCGTTGAGGAAGCGTCCGGCCGATCCACGCGATCTGCCGAGCAGCGATCCAATCACTGCCAGTTGACGGCTGACATCGCGCAGCGTCACGTCGAGCGCCGTGTCGTGCTGCAGCGCACTGAGCGTTCCGCGCGTCGATGTTGCCGTGGTCGCGACGGCGCGCAGATCCAACGCGAGATGCTCGGCGCGGGCGCGCACGCCGTCCGATCGTCCATTCGCATCCACCGGACGCGAGCGTCCACGCGCATCGTCCGGCGCACGGCGGCGATCGAATGTCGCGATGCGCTTCGCCGCGCGCCGCGTGAGCGCACTGAGTCCGGCCGTCTTCGCCTGCGGCAGCGCGTCCACGATATCGGACGTGCGATGCAG
>DASSNR010000239.1:0-7213 GCA_035687925.1 Gemmatimonadaceae bacterium
TCAGATCCGTCTCGTCGGCCGCCCGCGGAGTCGCGGTCAGCTGCAACGTGCTACGCTGATAGACTTCGGCTGGATCGGGCGACACCGACACGGAGCTCACCGCGGGCCCGCCGGGATCCACCGCCTTGAACGGGCTGAACGACTTGGTCTTACCGGCAAGCGCGGTGTGCGTGGCGAACAGCGGCGCCGGCGCGAGCAGACGTCCGAGCTCATCGCTCGCGTAGCGCAGCGCGCTCCAGCTGATCGTGTCCGTGCGTGATCCGTTGAAGCCGAGCCCCGAGGGACTCTGCTCGGAGCTCTCGCCGCACAGCCCCACCACCGAGGCGTCCGCACGCGGGAGCAGCTCGACCGTCCCATCGGCGAGGAAGTGGCCGATCACGAGTCGGCTTCGCACATCCGGCGGCGGAGACAGGGCGCCCTCGTTGTACTGGCAGATGGCGACGATCGCCTCATTGTTCTCCGGCAGCGTCACGGCGGGCGTCGTCGAAACATCGAAGACCAGTGGGTACTGCGTACGCTGCTCGGGATCGGGCGGCGTGAAGGCATCGTTCAGCCGTTGGATCGTGACGAGGACGTCCGCCGACAGTGCGCCCGGTGGAATGCTGACGCCGGCGGTGTTCGATGGATTCACGACGTTGCACGTATTCGTGCCGCTCGGCTGGCAGAGCTGGATGGCGCCGTCCGTACCCAACACCGATGGATCGATGGCCGGCGCCGACAGCTGCACGAACTGCAGCAGCGAGGTGATGAACTGCGTCGTCCGCGTCCGCGTATCCAGCGATTGCCCACCGATCAACGCGCCGAGCTGGTAGTCCGTGACGGTGGACGCCACGAGCTGCAGCGCGAGCTGCTGTGCAGTGGCGATGCTCGACGACGTGCTCCGCGCTACGCCCGTCCGGATCGGCGCGAACGCCGCGAGCGCCGGTCCGCGCAGATTCCCTTGCGGCGACGTGAGTGGATAGAGCGCGTTGATCTGCGCGACGAGCTGGCTGTTGCTCGGTGCGACCAGGTTCGGCCTGATCGGCTGCGTGGGCAGCGGTGATGACGAGTTGTCGCTGCACGCCGTCGCAACCACTGTTGCCGCGAGCAGAATGGCGATCGGGAGCGGACGACGCATTCGCGCCTCCTCGTGGGTGGGCCACGGACCGCGGAAAGGACTCGAGCATGCGACGCCATGTGGCGTGCGCACCGGTGAACACTGCGTATGGAGTGGGCGCGGGCCGCCGCGTCCGTGTGGCCTCCCTGGTGATTATCTCCCGGTTCCTACGAGCGCCTGGTAGCGTGGATCGCCGCGCAGGTCGCGCCATTGCCAATTCTCGTTCGTCGCCATCCCCGCACGATGTTGCGGGTTCGCCGCGAGGTAGCGCTTGAGCAGATCGATCGCCTCGGTCTTGTCGCCGAGGATGGTGCGGATCCACGCTTCGTCGCCCCAGAGATCCCGTCCGGGATCGATGCTCGCGTCGGCGCGCGCACGCACGAGCAGGTGTCGCGCGCTGTCGGCCTGCCCCGCGCGCGCGAGCACGCCCGCGACGAGCATCTGCGCCTCGCGTCCCTGAAACGCCCACTCGGATGCGGGGGTGAGCGTGTGCAGCGTGTCCACCAGCCGCCACGCGCGTGCGACATCCGGCGTCTCACCGTTCGCGGCGAGCAGATACAGATGACAGAGCACGAAGCGCGGGTTGTCCGGGAAGCGATGGCGCCCCGTGCCGCAGTAGTACGCGGCGTCGGTGAACTTCTCGAGCTCGAACGAGCCACCGTAGAGCCGCCACAGGATGTCAGGCGCGGCACTCAGGTACGCATCCTCGTCCAGCGCCTTGCGCGACGCCAGCAGACCATCGACCGGATCGGCGCGGTTGAAGTCGAGATGTGCGAGCACGCTCCACGCGCTCGCCTGCGACGGCGCGATCTCCACGGCGGCGCGGAGATCATGCTCGGCGCTCTGGACGAGCGCGGAGTCCTCGCGCGGATCGGGCGCGAGGTCGTTCAGGTGACGCCAGTAGTGCAGCGTGCCGCGCAGCTCGAGCGCATCGGGGCTGTTCGGGTCGAGCGCGAGCGCGCGCTGCGCAAACGCGAGCCCCGTGTCGATCCACGCCGCGATCTGCAGCGGTTGCGTGACGAGACGCGAGCGCCGGTACGCGACTGTGCCGCGCATCAGCGGCGGCTCGACCCAGCGACGATCCAACGTGGCCGCGCGAGCGAGCAGGGAGTCCGCCGAGCCGAATGCCTGCATGGCGCGCGAGGAATCGCCATGCTCGGCGAGCGAATCGGCATCCTTGCTCGCGAGTCGCGCGCGCTGCACCAGGGCCCACGCATCGGGATTGCGCGTCCCCTCGCGGTCCGCACGCAGCTGGATCTCATCGCCCAAGCGCTGGCGCAGAAAATCCGCGATGCGCGCGGCCAACGTGTCGCGCAGCGCGAGCGTCTGCGTGACCGGCGCGGCGAACGTCGTGCGCCGGAAGTCCGCGCCACTCGCATCCTCGAGCTTGACGGTCACCTGCACGCGATTGCCGGACTGCTCGATGCTCCCGTCCACGAGCGTTCCGACACTCAGCGCGCGGGCGATGCTGTCGGGCGAGGCAGTGGAGTGGCGGTACAGCGCGGATCCGTTCCGCGAGGTGACGTCGAGCGCCTGCACTCCGGAGAGCCGGCCAATGAGCGCCTCGGTCAAACCGTCCGCGAGGTAGCCGAGGTGCTTGTCCGGCGTCTCATCCTGGAAGTACAGCACGGCGATACGCCGCGGGTCGGCACCGGATGTCGTGCCTCTCGCGTACATGGGGAGCGCACGATGCCACTGGTGCCACGCGGTCCAGCCGCTGCCGGCGAGCACGAGCAGCACGAGGCTCGCGAACACGATGCGTCTGCGCGTGAGCGCCGATCGTTCCCGTGTCGCAGGCGGCGGAGCGGCGCGGCTTCCGGTCCATCGGGTGCCCGTGCTTCGCGTCGGTGCACGCAGCGCCTCCGCGAATTCGGCCGCGGTGCGGAAGCGATCCGCGGGCACCTTCTCCAGCGCGCGCAGCACCGCATCCTCGACGTGCGGCGGAACGGTGTCACGGATGATGGAGAGCGACGGCACCTGATCGAGCGTGTGGCGCGCGATGATCGAATGTGCCGTGGCGCCGACGAACGGCGGCTGGCCGGCGAGCATCTCGTACAGCACGCACCCCAGGCTGTAGATGTCGCTGCGCGCGTCGAGATGCCTGTCGGCGGCCGCCTGCTCGGGGCTCATGTAGGTCGGCGTGCCGAGCGTGATCCCGCTCTGCGTGAGCTGGTCGTCGCCCACGGCGGTCACGGCGCGCGCGATCCCGAAGTCGGCGACGATGGCGTGTCCATCGGCAAGCAGGATGTTCTCCGGCTTGATGTCGCGATGGATCACGCCATGGCGGTGTGCGCACTCCAGCCCGGCCGCCACCTCGCACGTGATGTCCACCGCATCGTCGATCGAGAGCTGATGCTCGCGCGCGAGCCGCTGGCGCAGCGATTCGCCATCGACGAACGGCATCGTGTAGAAGAGCGACCCCTCGGCATCACCCGCCTCGTATACGGGGAGGATGTTGGGATGCGTGAGGTGCGTGGCGAGCTGGATCTCGCGGCGGAAGCGCTCGGGTCCAAGCGCGACGGCGAGGTCCGGATCCAGGACCTTCATGGCGACCGTGCTATCCTGCAGCAGGTCGCGCGCCAGATAGACGGTTGCCATGCCACCGCGTCCGAGCTCACGCTCGACGTGGTACCGGCCCGTCAATCCGGATTGCAGCCGTTCCCTGAGCTCCGCCACGGAACCTCGCCGGCGGGGGAGGATGCAAGATAGACCTGCATGGGTGGCTGGCGCCAGATGGGAGCGGAGTCACGTGCACCGGCGGGCGTTCCACGAATGTGACGTTCGACAGCGGCGCCGGGGTCATCCATCGCAGTAGCACAACCTCAACCAACAACCAGGAGGTTGTCATGGCTCCACGGTGTCCGTCCGCACGTCGCCGAGCGCCTACCCGCCTGTCCGCCGCGCTCCTGCTCGCCACCTGCGCCGCGTGCAGCGATGGCGCCACCGCCCCGAAGCCGATCACGCAGCTCCCGCGCGCGCTCACCGCCGCCGAGCAGCAGGTGATCAGCGGGAGCAACGACTTTGCCTTCGGGCTGCTGCGTGAGATCGACCGGCGGTCGTCGCCCGACGCCAACATCTTCATCTCGCCGCTCAGCGCATCGATGGCGCTCGGCATGGCGGTCACCGGTGCGGCGGGCAGCACGCTCGACTCGATGCGCGCGACGCTCGGCTTTGCCGGCATGTCGATTGACGACATCGACGCATCGTACAAGAGCCTGATCGGCCTGCTGCGCGGGCTGGACCCCCGCGTGGACTTCCGCCTCGCGAACTCGATCTGGTACCGGCAGGGCTTCCCCGTCGAGCACTCGTTCCTCGATGCCGGCACGAACTTTTTCGACGCCCAGATTCAGGCGCTGGACTTCGACAATCCCTCGAGCGTCGAGACGATCAACAGCTGGGTCACTCAGAGCACGAACGGGAAGATCGACCAGATCGTCGACGCGATTCCGCGCGACATGATGCTCTATCTGATCAACGCCATCTACTTCAAGGGGACATGGAGCTCGCAGTTCGACAAGGCGAAGACACACCCCGCGCCGTTCCACCTCGCCGACGGGTCGACGCAGCAGGTACAGATGATGACGCAGGAGGACACGTTCCCTGCGGTGTTGACGCCGGAGTACAGCGCGGCCGAGCTTCCTTACGGCGGCGGTGCATACACGATGGTCGTCGTCGTCCCGCAGGGGAGCACGACGGTGGACGACCTCATCACCACACTCGACACGCCCGCATGGCAGTCGCTGCTCGGCGGCCTCACGACGCGATCGGGAAACGTGAGCATTCCCCGCTTCGAGCTGACATGGGACGATAGCCTGAACGCACCGCTCGCAGCACTCGGCATGGGGATCGCCTTCGATGCGTTCCGCGCCGATTTCTCGGGAATCTCGAAAGGCGGCGGGCTCTACATCAGCGGCGTCCGCCAGAAGACGTACGTGAAGGTGGATGAGGATGGGACGGTAGCCGCGGCTGCCACGAGCGTCGGGATGGTCCCCACTTCGCTTCCACCCGCACTGATCAACGCCGACCGCCCGTTCCTCTTCGCGATCCGCGAGCGGCTCTCGGGAACGATTCTGTTCGTCGGGAAGATGATGAAGCCGCCGGAAGCGTAACGGCAGAGAGCAGAAGGCAGAAAGCAGAAAGGAGAGAGGAGAGAGGAGAAACGGCCTCGGCGGTGAGGGCTTGCCGCCTCGAGTCGGCTCCTCTCTCCTCTCTCCATTCTCGTACCTCTTCCCCCTCACACCACCACGTTCACCAACCTACCCGGCACGAAGACCACCTTCTTCGGCGTCCCGGTGATGAACTTCGCGACGGACGGCTCGGCGAGTGCCTTGTTCACCGCTTGATCCTCCGTCACGTCCACCGGCACCTGCACGCGCCCGCGCACCTTCCCGTTCACCTGGACCACGAGCTCGATCATCTCCTCGGCGGCCAGCGCTTCGTCGTACTCCGGCCACCGCGAGTTGAACACGCCCTCCGGGTGCCCCAGCCGCTCCCACAACTCCTCGGCGATGTGCGGCGCGAACGGCGCGACGAGCTGCACCAGCGGCTCGACCTCCACCACGTGCGGCGTGCGCTCTCCCGCGCGCAGCACGTTCATGTACTCCATCATCGCCGCGATCGCCGTGTTGTAGCTCAACCGCTCGATGTCGTCCCCGACCTTCTAGATGGTCTGATGCAGCTTGCGCATGACCTCGGGACTCGGGACTCGGGACTCGGGACTCGATACAGTCTCGGGGCTGAGGGCTCGCGCGCCACGAGCCTTTCCCGTGTCCCGAGTCCCGAGTCCCGCTTCCCGCGCCTCACCCACCGACGCCCACAACCGATCGAGAAACCGCCGCACGCCCGAGATCCCGCGATCGCGGAAGTCGCCGCCCTCCTCGAAGGGGCCGAGGACCATGAGGTAGGTGCGGAACGCGTCCGCGCCCCACTGCTCGATGTACTCGTCCGGATTCACCACGTTGCCGCGGCTCTTCGACATCTTCGCGCCTTCGCGGATGATCAATCCGTGCGCGCGAAACGTCTTGAACGGCTCCTCGAAGTCGACGTAGCCGAGGTCGTGCAGCACCATCGTGATGAAGCGCGTGTACAGCAGGTGCAGCACCGCGTGCTCGTTCCCACCGATGTACGAGTCGACCGGGAGCCACCGCTTCGTGAGCTCCGGATCGAACGGGATCGCATCGAACTCCGTGCTCGGGTAGCGCAGGAAGTACCACGCACTGTCGAGGAACGTATCCGACACGTCCGTCTCGCGGCGCGCCATCTTCCCGCACTCGGGACACGGCACGCGATACCACTCCTCGTGGCGCGCGAGCGGTGACACGCCGGTGTCATCGGGACGGAAGTCCTCGATGAACGGAAGCACCACCGGCAGATCCTTCTCCGGCACCTGTTGCACGCCGCACGAGTCGCAGTAGATGACCGGAATCGGCGGCCCCCAGTAGCGCTGCCGCGAGATGCACCAGTCGTGCAGCCGGTAGTTGACGACACGCTTCGCCGCGCCGTGCTCGGCCAGCCAGTCGATGATCGCCGTCTTCCCGTCGACCACCGTCATGCCATCGAAGCGACCGGAATTGACGAGCGTCCCGTCACCGGTGTACGCGGCGCTCTCGAGTGGCGTGCTCGCACTCTGCCCCTCGCCCGCCACCACGCGCACGATCGGCAGATCGAACTTCTTCGCGAACTCGTAGTCGCGCTCGTCGTGCCCAGGCACCGCCATGATGGCGCCCGTGCCATACTCCATGAGCACGTAGTCCGCGACCCAGATGGGGATGTCCTCACCCGTCGCTGGATTCACCGCGTACGCCCCGGTGAACACGCCTGTCTTCTCACGCTCCGTGATCTTGCGCGACACGAGATCCTGCTTCCCCGCCCGCTCCACGTACGCTCGCACCTCCGCGCGCCGCTCACGCGTCGTGAGCTCGGGCACGAGCGGATGCTCCGGTGCCAGCACGAGGTACGTCGCGCCGAAGATGGTGTCGGGGCGGGTGGTGAACCCCGGGATTCGGGACTCGGGACTCGGGACTCGGGAACGGCTCGTGGCGCGCGAGCCCTCACCCCCGAGGCTGTAGCGAGTCCCGAGTCCCGAGTCCCGAGTCCCGAACTCGATCTCCGCCCCCT
>DASSNR010000265.1:0-3441 GCA_035687925.1 Gemmatimonadaceae bacterium
CCGCGTCTTTCTGAACAACATCCCGATCACCGATGCGACGGGCACCACCGTGCTCGATGACATCGACTACTCGACGCTCGGCAACGTGCAGGTGATCAAGGGGCCGACATCGAGTCAGTTCGGGAGCTTCATCGGCGGCACGGTGCTCATGCGCACCGCGCGCCCCACGCCGCACACGACGAGCATCAATCAGCAGGTCCTGGGCGGGAGCGACGGGCTGCTGCGCACCAACACGTCGATCCAGACCGCCTCGGCCAGCTCCGATCTCGTGATCAACTACGGGCACCAGAACTACGATTCGTTCCGCCCGCACAGCGGCTCGCAGAAGAGCTACGCGCTGCTCAACGCCGACTTCGATGTCGGCAACCGACAGACGCTCTCCACCTACTTCTCGTACAACCGCTCGTTCGAGGAGCTGGCGGGGGAGATCGACAGCGCCGCGTTCTACAGCCGCACGCCGGAGAGCAACGCGGCGTATCTCGCCAACGACTCGCACATCCAGGTCTCGAGCGTCATCGCCGGGCTCACCGATCACTTCCGGTTGAGCGATCGGTTCACCAACCAGACCACGCTCTTCGGGGTGGGGCGGACGTCGAACCAGCCGTTCGCGCACGGCTTCACGGATGTGAACCAGTACAATTTCGGCGCGCGCTCGAAGTTCGGGTACTCGGGACAGCTCGGCACCGTCGGCGTGACCGGCTCGCTCGGCGGCGAGGTGCAGCGCTCGAATCTCACGACGAACGGTGTGTTCATCATCCCGGCGCCGCCGTTTGCCGAGCGTCCCACGGCGCAGCAGAACTACGCGGTGAGTGCGTCGCTCTACAGCGAGTGGAGCTTCGCCTTGCCGAGCGCGGTGACGCTGACGGTCGGCGGGAGCCTGAACAAGAACACCTTCAGCATTCACAACATGCTGAAGAACGGTCAGCTCGCGGATACGACGCAGACGCAGACGCGCTCCTTCCCGGTCGTGTTCACGCCGCGCGTCGCGGTGACCAAGCAGTTCGCGGGGAACAGCTCGGTGTACGCGAGCGTGAGCTCGGGGTACGCGCCGCCGCTCCTGAGCAACACGGTCGCAAGCGACGGGACGGTCGACCTCACGCTCAAGCCCGAGCGCGCCGTGCAGTACGAGATCGGGACGCAGGGGACCATCTTGAACGACCGGCTCACCGGGCAGGTCGCGCTGTTCGACATCGAGAACACGAACAAGCTCGTGACGGAGACGGCGAACTCGGTGACGTTCACGACGAACGCGGGGAAGCAGCGGAACCGCGGCGCCGAGTTGTCGCTCAGCTACCTCGCGATCGACAACCGGCTGCATACGCTCTCGCAGCTCCGCCCGTGGGTGTCGTACACCTACACCGACGCGACCTTCGTCGACTTCAAGAGCGACAACAACAACAGCACGAACACCGTCGACTACTCGGGGAATCCGGTGCCGCGCGTCCCGCGCAACATGGTGAGTGCGGGCGTCGATCTGGCGACGAGGCAGGGCATCTACCTCAACAGCACGTATTCCTGGGTGTCGAAGGTGCCGGTGACGTTCGACAACTCGACGTACGTGAAGAGCTACGACCTGCTCGGCGGGAAGGTCGGGTTCAAGCGGCAGGTGAGCGGCAACTGGCTGCTCGATGTCTTCGCCGGCGGCGACAACCTGCTCGGCAGCACGTACTACAGCTTCCTCTTCGTCGGCCCCAACATCAACTCGCTTGCGCAGGCGCAGGACGGCGGACGCGGCGACGGGTACATCATCCCTGCGCCGTACAAGGCGACGGCGTACGGGAACATCAGCCTGAGCTACCTCTTCTGATCGACGGCGAAGGGGAGGTGCCGACGCCGATCGAGCCGCTCAGCGCTCGATCGGCAGGCTGAGATGCAGAAACTCGGTGTCCGCGACGAACCCCTTCGCGCGGTAGAGCCGGAGCGCACGCTCGTTCGTGTGCTGCGTCGAGAGCTCCAGGCGGACGGCACCTGTGCGGCGCGCGTGCGCGATCGCCGCGTCGATCAGGTGCCCCGCCACGCCGAGTCGCCGCGCTGAGGGCGCGACGAAGAGATCGTTGAGGATGACGATCGGCGCCAGCGACACCGAGGAGAACGATGGGTAGAGCTGCGCGAACCCGACGGTATCCTGGGTGCGCGCAGCCGGTGTCGGGGTAACGGACGCGAGCAGGATCACGGATTCGTCACGTGTGAGGCGCTCGGCGAGAAAGGCACGCGCGCCGGCGAGGTCGGACGGCGCACCGTAGAAGGTGCGGTACGCGTCGAACAGCGGCGCCGCATCATCGAGGTCCGACGCCGACGCGCGCCGCACGTGGACGGGTGTGGGGTGTGGCGAAGTCATAGGCGAGTCCGTGAATGCATCGGGAGTCAGTGCACCGCTGTCGCGGCCGCGCGTCCCGCTGCGCGTCCTGAGAAGAGACACCCACCAAGGAACGTTCCCTCGAGCGCACGGTAGCCGTGCATCCCGCCGCCACCGAACCCCGCAACCTCGCCCGCGGCATAGAGACCTGGCAACGGCTCGCCGCTCGCCGTGAGCACGCGGCCGGAGAGATCGGTCTCCAGTCCGCCGAGCGTCTTGCGCGTGAGGATCGAGAGTCGTACCGCGATGAGCGGACCCGCGCGCGGATCGAGGATGCGATGCGGCGTCGCGACGCGGATGAGCCGGTCCCCGAGATACGCACGCGCGCCGCGCACGGCGAGGAGCTGCGCGTCCTTGGTGAACGCATTGTCGATCTCGCGATCGCGCGCCGCGATGACGCATTCGACGCATGCGGCATCGAGCAGCGGCTCGCCGACGAGCGCATTCATGCGCCGCACGAGCTCTGGCACCGTGCGCTCGACGATGAAGTCGACGCCGCGCGCCTTGAACGCTTCCACGGGCGCCGGAGCTCTCCCGCCGCGCGCGCGGCCGAGCACCTGCAGCCAGCTCTTGTTGGTGAGATCCGGATTCTGCTCGGAACCCGAGAGCGCGAACTCGCGCGCGATGATCTTCTGCGTGAGCACGAACCACGAGTGATCGTGGCCCGTGCGCGTGATGTGTGCGAGCGTGCCGAGCGTGTCGAAGCCGGGGAAGAGCGGCGGCGGGAGTCGGCGCCCGAGCGCGTCGAGCCAGATGGACGATGGCCCGGGAAGGATGCGGATCCCGTGCATGGGCCAGATCGGATTCCAGTTCTCGATCCCCTCGGTGTAATGCCACATCCGATCGCGATTGATGACACGAGCGCCCGTCGCTTCGGCGACGCCGAGCATCCGACCATCGACGTAGGCGGGCACGCCGGAGAGCATGCGCCGTGGCGGAGCTCCGAGCCGCTCCGGCCAGTTGCGGCGCACGAGCTCGTGGTTCGCGCCGATCCCGCCCGAGGCGACGATCACCGCCTGCGCGCGGATCGTGAAGTCGCCGATCACCGTGCGCGAGCTCGCCTCGCCGCGCGCGACATCGCTCGG